>JAUIJR010000448.1 GCA_030431075.1 Polyangia bacterium
GCGCGCCGCGCCTACGAGGACTTCTTGCACCGACGCCAAGACCCCGCCTTGCTCGAAAAGAAGGCGGGCAATCAGTTCCGGGCCCGCGTCTTCCCGATCCCCGCCAATGGCGTCAAGGAGATCAAGGTCAGCTACAGCCAAGAGCTGCGCGCCTCGAACGAGCCCTACCGGGTGCACCTGCAGGGTCTGCCGCGCCTCGATCACCTCGACGTCGACGTCGCCATCGCGCGCGGCAGCGGCTCGATGAGTTCCTCGATGGGCGGCGCCTCGAACACCGTCGAGCACCTGCATCTCAAAGAGGACGCGGTCGCCCCCCGAGCCGACCTCGAGGTGCGCTTCGCCGAGCCCATCGCCGAGCAAGGTGTGCGCGCCGGCGAGTTCGCGGTCGCCCGCGTCAAGCCGCCGCTCGCCCTGGGCCCGGCGGCCATCCCCGGCTTGACGGTGATGGTCGACACCAGCGCCTCGCGGGCCTTGGGCTGGCGCGGCCAGGTCGATCGCCTGGCCGGCTTGATCGACCAGCTGGCGGCCGAGTCAGACTTCCCGCTGCAGGTCGTCGCCTTCGACCAGACCCAAGCGCTGATCTTCGAGGGCAAGGCGAGCGACTTTTCGGCCCAGGGCAAGGCTAAGCTCGCCGCCCGCGCCCCCCTCGGCGCCTCGGATCTCGATGGCGCCCTGCGTCGTCTGCCCCAGCTCGCCAAGCCCCACGCGCGCGTGCTCGTCCTCAGCGACGGCATCGCCACCGCCGGCGAGCTCGACCACAGCCGCATGCGCGAGGCCGTCTCGGCCCTGGGCAAAAAGGGCGTCGAGCGCATCGACGCGGTGGTCGAAGGTGGCATCCAAGACGAGGCCACCTTGGCCGCTTTGACCCGCGGCGCCCTGCCCAAGTCGGGCATCGTGGCCAGCGGCCGGCTGACCCGCGACACCTTGGTCCGCAAGCTCCGCTCCGAGGCCGCCTCGAAGGTCAAAGTCGAGGTGCCGGGTGCAGCCTGGGTCTGGCCGGCCACCCTCGACGGCGTCCAAGCCGGCGACGAAGTGCTCGTCTACGCGGCCTTGGATCCCGCCAAGCCCTTCGCCGTCCGCATGAGCAGCGAGGAGCCCGGCGTCGAGAGCAACGCCGGCGACCTGGTCGTGCCGATGCGCGCGAGCGAGGGCAAGCTGCTCGAGCGCGCGTGGTCGATGGCCAACATCGAGCGGCTGCAAGCGCAGCTTCAAGGCATCCCCAAAGAGCAAAGCGAAACCCGCACCAAGCTGCGCGACCAGATCATCGAGATCTCGACTTCACGTCGCGTGCTCAGCGACTACACCGCCCTGCTGGTGCTCGAGACCGAAGACGACTACGCCCGCTTCGGGATCGATCGCAAAGCCCTGGCCGACATCTTGACCGTGGGCCCCTCGGGTCTCGAACTGCTGGACCGCGCCAAGGCCCAAGCCGACGCCGATCCGGAACCGGTCCCCGACCCCGACACCGTGATGATCCCGAAAGGCGACCTCAGCGACGAAAAGCAAGGCGGTCTCGAAGCCAAGAAGAGCGAGGCCCCCGACGACGACCTGGCGAAGGACCGCGCCGATGGCATGCGCCACGCCGGCGAAGAAGGTCGCATGGGCCGCGCAAACTTCGCCCCGGCCGCGGACATCCTCGAAGGGCAGATGGAAGCGCCGGGCGAAGCACGCATGAACGCCGCCGCCCCGGGCGACGAGGCGGACGGCGATGTGTGGGGCGGCCTCAGTGGTACGGAAGTGGGCGAAGCCTACGGCGTCGGCGGGCTCGGCTTGGTGGGCACCGGCCGCGGCGGCGGAGGCGTCGGTGCCGAACCCGAAGCCGAAGAGGCGCCAGCGGCACGCCGCCGACCGAGCGAAAGCGGCGTGGGCTACGGGCGTGGCAGCGGCGCCGCCTTCGGAGGACGCGGACGACGCGTGCCGGCCGTGCGCCAGGGCCAAGCGACCGTCCAAGGTGCCCTCGACCGTGACGTCATCCGCCGCATCGTACGTGCGCACATCAACGAAGTGCGCGCTTGCTACAACCAAGGTCTTTCACGCGACCCAAACCTCGGCGGACGCATGGACGTCGACTTCGTCATCAACGCGACGGGCTCGGTCACCAGCGCCGAGTTCGACGCGGGCACCCTGGGCGACGCTCAGGTGGGGATGTGTGTGGCGCAGGCCGTGAAGCGCTGGCGCTTCCCCTCGCCTCCCGGCGGTGG
The DNA here is from genome assembly GCA_030431075.1 of Polyangia bacterium. Taxonomy (GTDB): domain Bacteria; phylum Myxococcota_A; class Polyangia; order Nannocystales; family Nannocystaceae; genus JAUIJR01. The sequence continues at coordinate 2,202 of JAUIJR010000448.1, forward strand.
CGTCGTGCGCGTGCGCTACCCCTTCACCTTCAGCTCGGCCGGTGGTTCGGCCGATGGGGCCGAGGTCGCCGAGCTCTTTGGGCCGGTCGAAACACCCAAGGCCCAAGACGCCTGGACGGGCCGCTTCGCCACCGTCATGCAAAGCCTGCAAAGCGGTGCGACCGCGCTCGCGCGTGACGATGCGCAGGCCTGGCGCGAGGCCGAGCCGGGATCGCAGCTGGCCTTGCTGGCCATGGGCGAGGCGGCCGAGGCCACGGGCGACTGGGAGCATGCCGCGCGCGCCTACGGATCGATCATCGATCTCTTCCCCTCGCGCGCCGACTTGCGCCGCATGGCCGGCGAACGTCTCGAACGGATCGGCCCCCACAGCCCCGCGGCGCTCGAGCTCGCCATCGACACCTACCGCCAAGCCGTGGAGCAGCGCCCGGATCACCCGGCCAGCCACCGCCTCTTGGCCTACGCGCTGGTAAAGGCCGGCCGGCACGCCGAAGCCTTTGACGCCATCGAAAAGGGTGTGAAGCAAAGCTACCCGGGCGGCCGCTTCGCCGGCGTCGACCAGATCCTGCGCGAGGACCTCTCATTGATCGCCAGCGCCTGGCGGCGGGCCGAGCCCAAGGCCGAAAGCGCGATCCAAAAGCGTCTCGAGGCCAACGGCGCGAGCTTCGACACCCAGGCGAGCACCCGCTTCGTGCTCAACTGGGAGACGGACGCGAACGACGTCGACTTTCACATCTACGACGCCCGTGGCGGGCACGCCTACTACTCGCAAAAGCACCTCCGCTCGGGGGGCAAGCTCTACGCGGACGTGACCACCGGCTACGGACCCGAGTGCTTCACCATCCCGGGCAAGGCGTCCGCCGGCCCCTACACCCTCCAGGCCCACTACTACTCCATGGGCCCGATGGGCTACGGCATGGGCAAGCTCCAGGTCATCACCCACGACGGCAATGGCGGCCTGAGCTTCGAGGAGAACCCCTTCGTCATCATGAAGGACAGCGCCTACGTGGACCTCGGCGTGCACGACCCCAAGTCGGTCACCAGCGCGGGCCCCATCGTCAAAGACAAGGACCCCACGCCCAACACGCCGCCGACCCAGCCGCTGCAGCCCGACAACGGTACGCCGGTGATCGGCCGCTTTTAGGGTGGCCTAGGCGACCGGAGCTCGGCCGGCCAAGGCGGCCAAAAGCCCTTCGGGATCCGCGACGAAGAGGTCAATGACTTCGACCTCGCGCTGGGTCCCGAAGGCGCCGTGCACCACGACGGGCGTTCGTAGGCGAAGGCGCAAGTTCGGCGCGCTCATGATGGTGAGCCGCAGCCCGCCTCGCTTGCGAAGCTCGACCGCCTCCGCGCCTTCCCCCGCCAGGGCTTCGGCCCCCGCGAGACGAGCCCACTCGATCCGCGCCCATGCCCGTACCCCATAGTCGAGGACGAGGGCCGTCTCCTCCACCGCCACCCCGGGCGAGCGTCTCGCCCGGCGAAGGTCGGCGACGAGCCACAAGCCGCCGTAGAGACTCGCGGCGGCCAGCCCCCAGCGAAAGAGCTCGCGGCCCGGCCCCGGATCGATCCAGCGACCCAAGATCAGGTGCACGACTGGAACTTCGATCGCCAGCATCACCCAGATCGCGACGACGAAGTTGAACTCGGCGCGACCTCGCAGGGACGAGAAGCGCTTGTCCGGTAACTCGCGTCGCGCGGCTCGGCCCAAGAGGCTGCGCCAGGTCTCGAGCTCCGCCGCCAGCGCCCGGGCCACGGGTGGCGGCAATGCCCCTTCGAAAGCCGGGTGTCGCGGAGCATCTCCCCAGTCGCACAGCGAGCCGGGGGTGCGCGTCACAAGTGCGCGGACGAGCTCGATGGCGACGATGCACAAGGCCAGCAGACCGACGGCGCTCACGATGGCCTCGGCCTTCGCGCCCTCGAGCCACGAGAGGCCCCACCACCGGCCGATCGCAAGATCGATGGCCACCGCCACGACGAGGACACGCGCCACCGGAGTCAGCGAGTCCAGGCGGCGCGTGACGCTCATGACCTCAGTCGATCCGCGCCAGGTCCAAGAAGTGCTGGTAGCGGCCTTCGATGGCCGCCTCGCTCAGG
>JAUIJR010000449.1 GCA_030431075.1 Polyangia bacterium
CGCGCGAGGTTGTCCTTTTCCTGCGTCAAGCGCCCCTTGTCCTCGGCGAGGCGCGCGAGGCGCTCCTCCAAGTCCTTTTGGCGCGAAGCCTCGGCGCGCGCCTCGGACTCGGCCTTCGCCAAAGCCGCCCGGCCCGCGTCGCGTTCCTCTTGCAAAGCCGCGAACTGCGCCTGCGTGGTCGCCAAACGCTCGCCGCATTGGGCCAAGGCCGCGCGCTTTTCTTCGAGGCGCCCAGCCAGGTCATCGATCTTGCGCTGCAAGTCGCCCGCCTCGCTGCGCCGTCCGACGGCTCCTTGCGTGATCTCGCGGTGACCGCCCAACAGGCCGGCTGCGTCGACCAGCTCGCCTTTCGGCGTCACGAAACGCCAGGCCGGGTTCTGCGCCACCAGCGCCAAAGCCACGTCCAAGGACGACACGACGACGACGTCGCAGCACAAAGCCCGCGCCAACGCGCGCATCTCCGGCTTGCAGATCACCAGGTCGCTCAACCGCCCTTCCACGCCGTTGCCGTAACGCGCAAACAAGGCGTAATCCGACGGCGACGGGCACACCGGCGCGCCCAAACCGGGCGGCACGACCACGGGGATCTGCCCGACCCTTTCGGCCCCGGCCCAATCCACGATGCTGCGCGCCACGTGGGCGTCTTCGGCCACCAAGGTCGCGGCCCGTTCGGCCAGCACCACGTCGAGAGCCCGCGCCAGGCGCGTGTCGATCGACAGGTGATCGGCCACCACCCCCAGCAAACGCTCGGAGGTGCAAGGACCCTGGCCCGCCTCGATGGCGTCGACCAGCTTTTGCGTGCCGCCGCCCAGCTCGTCGCGCTGCCGCTCGGCTTCCAACAAGGAATCCCGGCGCGCGACCCACGAGGACAGCTCGATTTCGGCTTGCTGGACGGTTTCCGCCAACTCGGCGCGGGTGGTTTCCTCGGCGGCGACCGACGCCTTGAGGGATTCGGTTTGGGCCTGCACCGCGTGGAACTTGGCCACGTGCTCTTCCTGGCCGGCGGCCAAGGCTTGCGCGCGGGATTGGCACTCGGCCAGCTGCGCTTTCGTCGCTTCGAAGCGCTCGACCGTGGTCGCGAGGCGCTCGGCGGCCGGCGCTTGCGCCTCCTCCAAGTGCTGCACGCGGTTTTGCGAAGCCGTGCGCTGGTGCAAAGCCTGCATGACCGCTTCGGACTGCGCTTCGACGGCCTGGCGGGCTTCTTTGTAACGCTTGCCCATCTCGGCGTTGCGCTTGGCCAGGGCGTCGACCTTCGCCTGCGCGTCGCGCGCTTGGTTTTCGAGGCCCGCGGTGCTCTCCACCATGGCCCCCAATTCCTTGCGGTGGGTGGCGAGCTGTTCGCGCAAGTTCTCGGCGCGCTGGGCTTCTTCTTGCGAGGACGCGATCCACGAGGCGACGCGCAACGCGAGCTGCTCGCGGCGTTCCTCCAAGGCGCGCAGCTCGCCTTCCAGGCGACCGGCTTCCGACGACGCTTGATCGAGCTCCCCCACCACGCGCGTGCGCGCTTCTTCGGTGGACAAACGCTCGGCGTCCAGCTCGGCGCGCTGCTCGCGCAGGGCGTTGGCTTCGCTGTTCAGGCGCACGAGCTCGGGGCGCAGCTCGGAAAGCTCCGCGTCCAGCAGGTGCAGCTTGTGCTTGAGCTGAATGGTGCGCTTCTCGGTCCACTCGCGCTTCGCTTCCACGTAGCGCTCGGCCTTGCCCGCCTGGATCTTGAGCGAACGCACCCGCGTGCGCAGCTCGCCCATGACGTCCTCCATGCGCTCCATGTCCTGGGCGACGCGCTTGAGGCGCAGCTCGGTTTCATGCTTGCGCTGGCGATAGCGGCTGGTGCCGGCGGCCTCTTCGAAGATGGCCCGGCGCTGCTGGGGGTTGGCGGACAGGACGGCGTCGATGCGACCTTGCTCCAGGACCGAGTAACCCCGGCTGCCCAGACCCGTGTCGAACAGCATGTCCTTGATGTCCTTCAGGCGGCAGCGGGCGCCGTCGAGCAGGTACTCGCCCTCGCCGTCCTTGTACAAACGCCGCGTGATCGCAACCTCCGAGCCGCGGCCTTCCAGCTCCTCCTGCTCGTTGTCGAGCACCAAGGTCACCTCGGCCACCTGCAGGGGCGGGCGGCTGGCCGAGCCCTTGAAGATCACGTCCGTCATGCCCGTGCCGCGCATGGACGTGGGGCGCGTCTCGCCGAGCACCCAGCGCACGGCGTCCACCACGTTGGACTTGCCGCAGCCGTTCGGGCCGACGATGCCGGTCATGCGATTGCCGTCGAAGTCCATCACGGTGCGATCCGCAAAGGACTTGAAGCCGAAGAGTTCGAGGCGCTTGAGATGCATGGAGAAAGGTGGGCCCGCCGCGATCAATCGAAGAGGGGCAGCGTGGGCGTGTTCGGTGCGGTCGGCGGGTCGGCCGCGGGCGGCTGCGCCGAGGTGCTGGAGAGCGCCGGCGCGGGCGTAGGCGGTGCGGGCGCAGCCTTCGAGGTGCTGCGCGGACCCGAATCTAAGTGTTGCGAGCGGGCCGCCTCGAATCGACGCCAAAGGTCCAGATGCCCGCTCTGGAGCACCTTGTGCCCACCTGCGGGACGCTGGGAGGGCCATCCGGGGCCGGCTGGGCCGTGGGTACCCGCGAGGCGCAAGGCTCCCGCGCGCACGCCCACCAACAGGCGAGCGAGGTACGCCGCGGCGGACTGCGCGTGTTCGGACCCGCCGCGTGCGCGGCCGCCCGCCCCCTCGCGCACCGCCGCGCCCAAGACCAAGCCAGCGCCGAAGCCGGTGGTGTATTCGGGCGTCGCTTCGCTCTCGGGTGTGGGCATGTCGGTGAACAGGCGCGCCTGGTGCTCGCCGCCGAGCCCCGCGTCGAGGGCCGCCATGCGCGTGGCCGCGCCGGCGCCAAAGATCGAATCGAGGTGCACCGACAGGTGATCGTCGCGGCCGAAGCGCACGGCGGCTTCGGCGATCAAACCCAAGACGCGCGCGCCTTGGTCGGCGCGGATTTCGCCGTCCCCCAGGATGCGCAGGGCCTCGGTCAAGCCGATGGGCGTCAAGACCATGGCGTTGCGGGGTTTGGCGAGGCCCGCGAAGGGCTCGCGCTGGGCCTGGAAGCGGCCGATGCGCGCCAAGATGGCCACGCTTTGGCGCACGCGCTCGGCGATGGCCTCCAAAAAGCGCTCTTCGCGCCAGGGTCCGGCTTCGCGGGCGAGGCGCGGCAGGTTCAGGTGCACGGCGCTCGCGCAGGCCAGCGGGCCCTTTTCGCGGCCCTTGCGGCGCAGGCCGGGGCCCGCGTAGCGCTCGCTGGTGCCGTGCCAGATGCCGACCAGGTGGCCGCTGGCGAACAATTCGTCGACGGCGGCTTCGAGGGGTGCTTGCCGTTCGATGGCGGCTTCGATCTCGCTGCCATCGAGCCACAAGCGCGGCGCGGGCAGGTCGGCGCGGCGGGCTTCCTGCACCGCGTTTAACAGGTGCGCGCTCCAACGACCGCCGCGGCCGCCGGGGCGCGTCAGGTGCACGGTGCGACCGGTGGCGGCCGACAAGGCGCCGGCGGCCAAGACGAATTCGTGGGCAGCTTCGGCGGCGCGGGCGCCGCGGCCGACGCCGGCGAAAGCGGGCTCGAGGTCTTCGAGCACCAACCCGTGGGCGGTGCGCGGCAAGAGCTCGGCGACCCGCGCCAGAAGCTGCGCGGGGGTGCGCTTGCCCGGTGCGCCTTCCATCAAAAGTTCCGCGGGCACGCCCAAGGTCAACGGCCGGTGCGGGGCGGACAAGCCTTCCACGTGCAGGTCGCCGCCTTGGTGCAGGTCCGCCGAGGCGGGATCGAGCACGTCTTCGAGCGCAAAGCGGCGCAACACTTCGCCGCCCAAGGCCGCATTTAAACTTTGGCGTCCGGGGTGATCGGGATCGGCGGCGGCGCGATCGCCGCGGCTGACCTGTTGGCGCAAGTCGTGGCGCGGGATGCCGACGGGCCGCTGGCGCTCCAAGGCGTCGTCGAGGCCCATCATGCCCAGCTCGTTGTCGACGAAGGCGCGCACGAGGGACGAGGTCAAGCGCCGCAAGCCCCCATCGAACACGCGCGCTTCCACGCGCCGGGCCACCTCTTGGGCGATCTCTTCGGGCAGCTCCGCTTCGCGCACCAAAGCCGACGCGATGCGCCGCACGTCCCAATCGGTCGTGCCCGAGCCGTCGCGCACGACCGGTTGGTGAGCTTTCGAGCGCGCAGGGGCGGGCTGGCTGCCGTCCACCAAGTGCAGAGCCGCGCGGGTGCGGCGGCGTTGGTCGCGGGCCAGGATGTAGGCCTTGGCGAGCTG
>JAUIJR010000450.1 GCA_030431075.1 Polyangia bacterium
GCTGCGAACTGAACCTAGTGGTGGTGCCCGCCGGGCCCGTGCGGGTGCCCGTGCTCGAGCTCTTCGGCACGAGCTTCGCGGATACCGACGATCTCGACGCTGAAGTGCAGGGCCACGCCGGCGAGCGGGTGATTGGCGTCGACCAGGACTTGGTCGCCTTCGACGCCCACGATCCAAAGTGGCATGAGCTGGCCGTCTTCGGTCTCGACCGCGAAGGACATGCCGGGCACGATTTCGCCTTCGTTGGCGAAGCTCGTCAGCGGGATTCCTTGGGGCCCCGGGCCCTCGCGCTCGCCGTAGCCTTCGGCCGGGGGCACCACCACCTCGAGCTTGTCCCCGACGGACTTGCCGGCCAAGGCGTTCTCGAGACCGGGGACGATGTTTTCCGCCCCGTGCAGGTACACGAGGGGCTCGCCCTCGGAAGCATCGAGGAGCTCTCCTGCGGGGTTCTTGAGGGTGTACTCGATCTCAATCACGCGGCCGTCGGCCACTTCGCTCGAAGACATTTGGCGCGACTACCACGGGCCCCCAGCTGCGGCCAGGGCCCGCATGTGTGCTAGCTTTCACGCGTGGCCAAGGGTCCCGGTGACGGCGAGGAGCGGCCTTTGCGACCGGCCGCCGACCTCTTCGCGCACTTCGGCGTGAAGCTGCGGCCCTTCGTCGAGTTGGGCGCCGAGGGCGGGAGCCATCTCGAGGCCGGGACACGCTTGGGGGATCCGGCCCAAGCCCTGCGCCCCGTGCGGGCGGCCGCGGCCTGCACCGTGTGTGGGTGGCTGCGACCCGAGCCGCGCGTCGGCCCCTGTCCGATCTGCGGCGCCGCCCAAGTCGACGCCGAAGCCTGAGCCGCGCCGGTGGATCGAAACTTCGCCTGCGCTAAGCTGCGCGCGTGAGCCGCTATGTCAGCGTGCCGCTGGTGGCGACGCGAGCGGAGTTGCTCGAGGCCCTGGCCGCCCTGGACGTGCCCGTCGACGCCGGCCCCGGCGGCCGACAGCTGATGCTGGAGGGAAGTCTGGAGTGCGCGGGCGAGCCCGTCGACCTGCGGATCTCCGAGGGCAGCTTGGGCAGCGTCGAAGACTACGGCTTTCGGATCGAAGGCGAGCAGACTGTCTTGGTCTGCGGCGACGTCGACCGCGGCCGCCTCGAACGCGAGCTGCTCGCCCCCTTGACCACCCACCTGACCCGACGCCGCCTCGAGATCCACGCGGCCGAGAACGACATGGACCTGCACGAAGTCGTCGAGGCGGACGGCACCCGTCGACTCGTGCTACGCCGACGCTGACGATGCCCTCCCTTTTGCTGGCGAACTGGCTCGAGACACGTCTCGGGCTCAGCGACGAGACGCAAGCCAAGCTGCTGGCGACCTTCTTGACGCTGCTGGCGCTGTGGATCTTGCGCCTGGCCTTGCTGCGTTTCGTGCGTCGCACGAGCGAGTCGCTGACCCGCCAGTACTACTGGCGCCGCGCCAGCTTGAACTTGCTGGTGGTCGTGGGCTTGTTGATGGTCGGGCGCATCTGGTTCTCCTCTTTCGAGAGCTTGGCCACCATCGTCGGCTTGGCTTCGGCCGGCTTCGCCATCGCCTTGAAAGACCCGATCACCGACTTGGCCGGCTGGCTCTTTTTGGCCTGGCGAAAGCCCTTCAGCCTGGGGGACCGCATCGAGATCTCCACCCATCGCGGCGACGTGGTCGACATGCGTGCCTTGCAGTTCAGCTTGATGGAGGTGGGCAACCGCGTCGGCGGCGACGCCCGCACCGGCCGCGTGATCCACGTGCCCAACGGCATGATCTTCGCGCACCCGATCGCCAACACCACCGACGGCTGGTTCTCGGACGTGTTCTTGGAGATCAAGGTGATCATCACCTTCGAAAGCGACTGGGAGGTCGCCCGCGACATCTTGCTGACCATCTCGCGCGAGCACGGCGGCGCGCGGGCCGAAGCGATGCGCAGCGAGGTCAGCAAGCACGCGCCTTCCTTTTTGATCATGCAAGAGGACCTCGACCCCGAGGTATTGGTGCACGTGGTCGAAAACGGCGTGAACTTGGTGATGCGTATGCTGTGCCCGCCGGGCAAGCTGCGGCGCACCGAGTCGAAGATCTGGCAGCAGGTGCTGGCCGCCTTCGCGGCGCACCCCAACATCGACTTCGCCTACCCGACGACGCGCTTTTTCGACAACCCGAGCGAGAACAAGCAGAGCAAAGAGACGCCGCCGGCCAAGCCCTACATCCCCAAGGCCCCGCCGACGGGCCCACACCAAAGCCTCACCTCCCTCGGGCGCAAGTCCTGATGCGCGCGCGCCTGCCCTCGCTTCGCCTCGTGGCCTCGAGCTTGCTGGTGCTCGCCAGCTGCGTGCGCGTGCCCGAAGCGTCCGAGCTCGAGACGCCCGAGGCCCAAGCCGCGGCGACCTGCCCCGAGCCCGACGCCTTCGCCGGTACCTTCACCCGCGAACGCGAGCGTGCCTGGCTCGAGGCCATCGCGGGCAACGAGCGTGACGCGTCTTGGCGCCGCAGCTGGTCGCAAAGCGTGGCGGGCGGCCTCGACCAAGCCCGCGTCGCGCACCGCGAGGCCTTCGAGCGCAGCTGCATCGCCAACCTCGAGCAGCCGGAGAGCTGGGCGCGACACGAGGCCTGCTTCGCCCAAGCGCGCGCGCAGATCGAAGCGCGCCTCGAGGTCGCGGCCCAGCTCGGCCGCGAAGAGCCCGACTTGCTGGCGCAGTCGCCCACCTGGCCGTGGCGCTTGCGCAGCTTCGTGGCCCGTTGCGAGTCGCCGGATGTGGTCGCGGCCTACCTGCCTTTCGACCCGGCGCGCGACGGCCCCGAGCGCGAGCGCCTGGCCGAGGCCCTGACCCGCGCGTGGGCGATGGCCGAGCTGGGCTTGTACGACGAGGCCTATCGCATCGCAGCGGACCAAAGCTCCCTGCTCGAGACCCACGCCGACGAACGCCTGGCCTTCGAAGCCGAGCTCTTGTCGGCCTGGCTGATGCTGGCCGACGCCGACTGGCGCGAAGCGGAGTCCACGTTGCCAGCCGCCCGCACGGCCGCCGCGGCCTTGGGCCCCGCCGCCCGCATGGAGCTCGACTTTCTCGAAGCCGCCGTCGCGGGCTTCGCCGCCGACCTCCCCCGCGCCCGCGACGCCCTGAGCCGCGCAGCCTCAATCGCCACGCGCCTGGGCCCCGGCTTCGAGCACGAGCAGATCGAAGCCGAGCTCGAAGCCGCCTTGGCCAGCTCGGCCGACGACCCCAGCGCGAGCGCCCAACACCTCGCCCGCGCCTGGACCGGCCTACTCGCCCTCGAAGAAAAACTCCGCGACCCCGCCACCTGGCTCATGCTCGCCCAGCTCCGCGCCGCCGCGCCCAAGGCCGACGAAGGCACCGCCGACGACCTCGAAGCCGCCCGCCAAAACCAACGCGAGCGCCTGGGGGCGGAGCATCCGGCAGTGGCGGGGCCGGGCGACGAGAGCTCAGCCGAGGAGTAGCGGCAAGCTCGACGCCCCTCGCGTGCGCTCGAGCGCGCGCGCGGAAGTGCTTGGATTCACGCCGCGAAGCAGTCCATCACCGATCGCCAATCTGGCCAGCGAAGCTTTTCGCGATGGCCCCCAGCCCTCGCGTCAAAGCCCTCCCCCCTTTGTGGAGGGCCCGATCCCCTTTGTGGAGGGCCCGATCCCCTTTGTGGAGGGCCCGATCCCCTTTGTCCGCGGACCGATCCCCTTTTGTCCGCGGACTTGTCCCCTTTGTCCGCGGACCTACCCCCTTTCGTCCGAAGCCCTCGCCGATCGCTCCACTGCCAACGCCCGATCGCAGCTACGACCCCCTCACGCGACGATCCACGGCGATCCGGAAACCCTCCACAGGGTCCTCGAAGGTCGAGGAAGCCTCCGGACCTCGCCACGGATGACGACCGGTTCGCCCGCGTAGAGGGCCCTCCGCTCGTCGCCATCGAGTGCCGGCAGGGCGATACCACCATGCAGTGCGTACCGCGCCAGCGCGGCATCGACGGGCCCGGCAAGGGGATGGTCAGCCGGGATCGAATCCGCGCGTGCCGCGACGCAGGCGAAGGCGATGACGGCAACGACCAGCAGTGCGAATCGAAGTGTTTCGCCCATCGACAGCGCCATCGGTGATGCCGCTCGGCCTTCCCGGCATCCCCTATCGATCGGCTTGCCCGGCGATGACATCGGGGTGACCTTATTGCGGCGAGGCCGCGCCGCCGGTCCTGGCCGGGCGTGGTCGAAACGCGTCGAATACGTAGACGGCGAAGACGGCATAGGCCGTCGCCAGTGCA
>JAUIJR010000451.1 GCA_030431075.1 Polyangia bacterium
GATCGCTTTCGGGCATGCCGTCGAAGCTCCGCGCGACCTCCACGAACAAGTCGGCCCAGCGTCGGCCCCAGGCCGCGTCGGCGCCGATGGCCCCGTAGGGTCCGCCGAAGGGGGTGCTCGACCACTCCTGAAAATCGAGATCTGCGTCCTCGACCCGCCAGCGCGTGGCCGCGCCGTAGCCCGTGACCCCGAGGTGCGTGCGTCGGTCATGGAACCAAGTCAGGTTCGCGCCGCCGAGGGCTTCGTCGTACATGTTGGGCAGGGTCTGAAAAGAGTGGCGACTGGTCGGCTCGAGGCTGCCCAGGTCGCCTTCGCGGCGAAAGACATCGGGCGCGCTGCAGCGCGGGTCGTCGTCGTTGCGCGGGTCCTCGCAGGCGGCCGCGTCGACCAGCTCGTACTGGTAGATGTCGCGGTTTTGAAAGGAGGCCCAGGCGTAGCCTTGCATCCAGCCGACCGGCAGCTTGGCGTGTCGAAAGCCGGCCGCCACCCCGCGCAGGCCGGCGCGCCAGCGAAAGTCGGGCGAGATGTAGATGTCGCCCGCATCACCCGCGCAGGGGCTCTCGTCGAGCTCGCCCGCGCTCTCGCGGCACGCCCGGGTCATGTCCGTGCTGCGCAAGACCGCGTCGTCGAGGAAAAACCCGTTGGGAGAAAATCGCCCCGTGTTGTCGAAGGTCAGGCGCTGGCCAAAACCGATCCGGTAGCTGCCGACGATGACGCCCCAGTCGTCGGTGTCCCACTGCGCGAAGGCCTTGGGGATGTGGACGCGCGAGCTCGGGGGCTCGGCCGAGAGGGCCTGGCGCGCGGGATCCCAGCGCACATCGTCGACGCGCAATCGGGTGTGGACGACCGCGGCACCCAAGGTCAGGTAACGCGCCGTGCTCACCCGGGCTTGCAAGGCCGCCGAGGGCGCGACGGGATCGGGGATGGCGTAGGCCGACTGCAAGCGGACGAAGCCGTTGGTGGCGGCGAGCTTGCGGCCCGGCTCGGTGACCACCAAAAAGGCCGCGATGGCGGCGAGCTTGCGCTTGGAGATGACGCCAGCGAGCACCAAGTTGGCCGGATCCGAGATCCAGCCGACGTCGGCGCGGTAGGCCAAGATCGCGTCGACGTCCTCGTAGCTCAAGTTGGGCAGGGCGTAGAGGCCCTCGCGATCGGCGTCGTTGAGATCCACGCCGCGGCGCAAGAGCTCGACCAGGGTCTCGAAGGTCTCGTCTTCGATCTGCCCCGTCACCTGGAGATCGTAGAGGTCCTCTTCGTCGTCGATGTCGATGAAGATCTCGTACTCGGCGGCGCGTCCCACACGCGCGGGCAGCCACGCGCCGACGAGGGCGCCCAGCAGGCAAAGTCGCGTCCAAGTCGGGCGCGGGCGTTTCGAGCGGCCGGTCACGGATCAGTTGCAAGGCGAAGGGCAGCTGCCCCACATGCCGCGGCTCTCGGCTTGGGCCACCGACTCGAGCTCACGAAAGAGGTCGACGCGCGCGTTGCCGTTGGGAGGGATGTGCAAGACGCAGCCGTAGCCGCGCTCGACGAGGCGTCGGTTGACTTCGACGCCACCGACATAGACGTAGGCCAAGAGACGGTCATAGCGATCGCGGCACTCGGCGTCGTACTCGAGGTGGATGCTCTCGCCTTCGACGAGCTGGGTGTTGTAGCTCTTGGCCTCCTCGCCGTAGCACTCGACCGGGGGGCTCGTCTCGGGAGTGTCGACGAGGATGTAGCGGACGCGCTGGCCGTCTTCGAGCTGGACCGTATCGCCATCGACCACGAAGTCGACCACCGCCTCGGTCGGGCCACAGGGGTTCGATCCCGTGCCGCTCCCCTCCCCCGTCTCGTCGGCGGGCAAGGGGGGGAGACAGCCGAGGCCGAGAGCGAGGCCCACAAGTCCCACCCGGCCCACTCGCACTGCTGCCCGTCCGATCACGGAGGGGGACACTCCTCGTTGGCGTCGGCCGGGGTCCCCAGATCGCCCAGGCCGTAGCTCATGGTGGCGGGACACCAGTTCATCTCCTCGTCGTTGGCCGTCGCGTCGAAGAAGTCGGGATCGAGCTGACGCGCGGTGCCGGTCGTGCTGCTCGACCAGCTCACCGCGTCGAGCAAGCTGCCGGCGTGGCCGACGAACAAGCTGCCGTCGCTTTGGACCAAGTTCACGGTGTTGTAGTCGATGGCCGAGGCCGGCAGACCTCCGTTGTCTGCCATCACCGCGTTGCGGGCCAGCACGGCGAACTCGCCGGCGCCGAGGCTCAGGCAGTCGCTGCTCGTCACCGTGTACTGCACGGTCGGAAAGGTGCGCCCGATCTCCAGACCGTTGAGGTCCAGCGGCGCCGAAGCGCGCACCTCGAACCACTCGCCGTCCGTGTCGCCGACCATGCCGCTGCCGTCGGGGTCCGGCATGTACTCGGTGATGATCAGCTCGCCGGCCATGGGCGGATCGACGAGGCGCGGGCTGCCCCCGTCGTTGCACATATCGCCATCGCCGTCTCCGTCGCCGTCTCCGTCGCCGTCTCCGTCGCCATCTCCGTCGCCGTCGCCGTCGCCGTCGCCGTCGCCGCAGACCGGGTTCGCGCCGCCCGGCGTGCCCAGGTCCCCGTCGCCGTAGGGATCCACCGCGTCGCAGTAGTTGCTGGGGTCGTCGTTGCTGATCGGATCCAAGCTGCCCGGATCCAAGCTGGTCGCGGCGCCGTCGCTCGAGCTCGACCAGCTCACCTGATCGATCAGGCCGCCCTCGTACTCGAGGACCAAGGCGCCGCCGCTGTTGCTCAACGCGAAGCCGAAGAGGTGATCGACCTGCGGGAGGTTGCCGTTGACCGCGGCCATGGCGTCACGGGCGAAGACCAAGCGGTCCCCGGCGACGACCGAAAGGCAGGCCTCGGCCACGAGCTCGGTCGAGGGGCTGCCCAAGGTGGTGCCGATCTCGAGACCGTTGAGGTCCACGGGGTTGATGACCGTGACCTCGAACCACTCGCCGTCGCTGTCGCCGACGGCCGAGGGGTTGGGCATGAACTCGCTGATCACCAGGTCGCCGCTGCTGGGCGCGACCAAGTCGCGCAGGCTGCCACCCTCGAAGCACATACCCTCCGGCGGCGGAATGTTGCACTGCTCGTTCTCGGCGCGGGGCGAGCCCGCATCGCCGTCGCCATAGGGCAGTGTGCTGCGGCACCAGACCGCCAGGTCGTCGTTGCCGCTCGCGTCGAAGAAGTCCGGGTCCAAGCTGGTCGAGCTGCCGTCGCCGACGGCCGCGTAGCTGATCTCGTCGAGCACGGTCCCGGCCGCGGTCGAGGCGACCAGGGTCGAGCCGCCGTTGGTGAGCGAGAAGTCGAGCTGCGCGTCGGGGGTGGGCAAGCCGCCGTTGACGCTGGGATCGAGCTCGGCTGCGACCAACACGAAGTCGCCGGCTTCGACCTGCATGCAGGCACTGGCGTCGAGCACCTGGCGCGGATCTTCGAGGACGTTGCCGAGCTGCACGCCGTTGAGATCGAAGTCGGCCAAGGCCTGCATCTCGATCCACTCGCCTTCGGCGTCGCCCACGGCCGAGGGGTTGGCCATGAGCTCGGTGAAGATCAGCTCGCCGGCGCCCGGGCTGACGACGGGGCGTAAGGTCCCCGCCTCGTCGCACATGCCGTTGCCGCCGCCGCCCCCGCAGCTCTCGTTGGCCGCGCCGGGGGATCCGGCCGCGCCCTCGGCGAATTCGATCTCCGAGTCACACCAGCGCGTCTGGTCGTCGTTGGCGACCGCGTCGGGCGCCACGCCGCCGTCGAAGATGCGGCTTTGTCCGTCTTCGGGCTCGGCGTAGAGCACCCGGTCGATGACCTCGTCCCCGCACTCGATGCGTAGCTCTCCGGCCGTGTTGCGCAGATCACCGAGGTCGCTGCCGTAGCCGTAGTCGACGTAGCTCGCCTTGAGATCATCGAGCACGCCGCCGAGCACGACGTAGTCGCCGGGCTCGAGGGTGAGCGTGCCCATCTCGTGGGTCTTCTCGCTCGAGCCGTCTTCGCGCGCGGTGGCCAAGACCATGCCCTCGAGGCTGATGGCCACGGTGCCGGCGTTGTAGACCTCGAACCACTCGTTGCCCGAGTCCGCGCCCGGAGGGTTCGCCATGATTTCCGTGATCACGAGGTCGCCCGGCAAGATGCCGGCACAAGGGCCGCCCTCGGTCTCGCCGGTGTTCAGGTTCAAGCTGCACGCGGGCGCGAGGGCCAAGGCCGCGACCAAGCTGGCCCAGGTGGCGGGCCGCAAGGCGCCCGGAAAGGTGGAGACACGG
>JAUIJR010000452.1 GCA_030431075.1 Polyangia bacterium
GCATCGCTTGGGGTGGGGCGGTCGTCTCTCCGGGGAGCAGGGGGTGGTCGGCGGCCAACATCGTGGCGAGTTTCGCACGATCTTGGCGGCCGCGTGCTGCGAGCGCTCTGCTGCTAGGCCGGGCTCGTCGCTTCGACCACGTGGGGGACGCCGTCGGCGACGGTGTAGCCCTTGCCCCAGCTTTCCGCCCCACCGCTCGTCTGGGTCACGTCTTGCACGTAGTACCAGTCGCACTGGACGCGCTCGGGCGTGATGTCGAGGACCATGTAGCCCTTTTGCTCGAGGTCGATGTAGTGGATGTGCGGGTTGGCGTTCTTGACGAAGTCGATGGCCGTGTTCGACACGATGCTCGGTGAGGTCACCGCGCACACCACGAACTCCGTCCCGATCGCGCCCATGCCCGTGCTCGCGTCGTAGGCTGTCGGCTCGTTGGGGTCGAAGGTCAAGTCGATCGCCCAGCTCGTGTGGATGTCACCGGTGATGACGACGAAGTTGTCGATCTCGTTGTCGACCACGTAGTTCCACAGGCGGTTGCGGCTCGCTTGGTAGCCGTCCCACTGGTCCAGGTTCAAGAAGGTGCCGCCGCCTTCGGCGTTCGGGGCTCCGACCAGCTTGAGCTGGCCCATCATCACCTGCTGGCCGAGGAGCTTCCACTTGGCCGTCGAGTTCGCCAGGCGCTCTTCGAGCCAGGCCGCTTGGGTGTCGCCGAGCAAGGTGCGATCGGGATTGTCGAGGTCGTCGGGATCGTCGGTCTGCTCGTCGCGACCGATGATGCGCGTGTCCAGCATGATCAGGTCGACAAGGTCACCGTAGGCCAGGTGGCGGTAGATGATGCCCGCTTCGCCTTCGCGGATCGGCACCCACTCGAAGAAGGCTTGCGAGGAGACGGCGCGGCGGGCCGGGTAGTCGCCCTCGGTCGCGTCGTCGTGGTTCTCGGCGCCGCCCGACCAGGCGTTGTCGGCCGTCTCGTGGTCGTCCCAGACCACAACGAAGGGATGCGCATGGTGGGCCGCTTGGAGATCCGGATCGCGGCGGTACTGGTTGTAGCGCATGCGGTAGTCGCCCAAGGTGATGGTCTCGGTCACCGGCTCGTAGGGGCGAATGTTTCCGTAGGCGCCGCTGGGGTACTCGTAGATGTAGTCGCCGAGGTGCACGAGGAGGTCGATGTCGCCGCGCTCGGCCAAGCGGGCGTAGGCGTGAAAGTAGCCGTGGGCCAAGCTAGAGCAGGACGCGACGGCGAAGCGCAGGCGATCGACCATGCCCTCGGGCGCGGTCTTGGTGCGCGCGGTCGGGGAGACGCGACCTTGGGCGTAGAAGCGGTAGTAGTAGGTGGTCGAGGCTTCGAGACCGGCCACGTCGATCTTCACCGTCTGATCACGGGTCGGCTCCGAGGCGTAGTAGTCGGCGGCCACGCGCATCGTGAGCTCGGCGTCCAAGGCGATCTCCAAGAAGACCTCGACGGCCTGGCCGTCGTCTTCGGGGAGGCACACGCGCGTCCAGGCGATGAACCCATCGGGGAGGGGATCGCCCGAGGCCACGCCGCACTCGAAGATGGTCTCGGGGCCGAGCTCGCCTTCCCATTCGTAGACGGGAAGATCATCACCGCCGGTCTCCTCACCGGTGCCGCTTTCGCCGTCGCCATCGCCGTCGCCCGAGCCATCGCCGCAGGCGGGGAGCGCTTGCAAGAGCGGCAAGGCGGCGACGGCCCGCAGGCGTCGCAGGAGCTCACGTCGAGTCCAAGAAGTCATGCTGCCGCGTACCACGACCCCGCGGCTTCGTAGAAGCGCTTCGCGGGCCGTCGCGCGTGGATTCGGGCCTGGGGCACGCTTCGTGACCTGGCTGTTTCGAAGCGAAGGTCCCACCCGACCGCGCGGGGCCGGCGCCCGCGAGATCCGGGCGACATGGGCCTTTTGCGCGGTGGGCCGGAAATCGTGAACTTTGCGCGGTCTATGGCAAAATGGTGACTGTGAAGTTCATGCCTCGACGCCTCACTTGGGTTCCCGTCTTTTCGATGCTCGCGCTGGGCGCTTGCGGTGATGACGGGGGCAGTGACGCGGAAGGGACGAGCTCGGAGACGGGAGAAGCCGGTGAGGCCGGTGAGGCGGGGGAAGCCGGGGAGGCCGGCGAGGCGACGACGTCGATGACCGGAGAGGGTGACGGGGACGGAGATGGTGACGCGGACGGAGATGGTGACGGGGACGGAGATGGTGACGGGGACGGAGATGGCGACGGGGACGGAGATGGCGACGGGGACGGAGATGGCGATGGAGATGGGGACGGAGATGGAGACGGCGATGGAGACGGTGACGGGGACGGAGATGGAGACGGCGACGGCGACGGAGACGGAGATGGCGACGGCAACCCCTGCGGCGTCGTGCCGGTGATCTATCGGGACTTCACCGACGCGCACATCGACTTCTACTCGGGGCCGGGCAAGACGCCGGGCTCGATCCCCGGCGGCGTCGAGGGCATGGTCGACACGCAGCTCGGCACGGACGGGAATCCGGTCTACGTGGGGGACACGCTTCCCGAGACCGAGATCGGTTCCGAGGCGAGTTTCAACGAGTGGTACAACGACGTGCCGGGGACCAACGTCGTGGTCGAGCAGACCATGACCCTGATGCAGATCAGCCCCAACTTGTGGCGCTTTTCGGACACGGACTTCTTCCCCATCGACGGCATGGGGCAGATGGACAGCTACGACGAATGCTCGGGGCAGCCGCCGCACAACTTCGGCTTCACCACCGAGATCCGGACCAGCTTCAGCTATCAGACCGGGCAGAGCTTTACCTTCTTCGGGGACGACGACGTGTGGGTCTTCATCGACGGCGAGCTCGTCATCGACCTCGGGGGGACGCATGCGGCCGAGACCGGAACCATCGATCTCGACACCCTCGGGCTCACGCCGGGGCAGCTCTACTCGCTCGACGTCTTCCACGCCGAGCGCAACCCCTGCAACTCGCAGTTCCAGATCGAGACCAGCATCTGCGTGACGATTCCGCAGTAGGGCGCACAGGCGCTCGTTGCCGCGCGGTGTGACTTCTCCCGCGTGTGCGGGGCCAAGCGGAGGCTCGCGTCGCTGGCGAGTCGTGCGTCGGCCTTGATAGCGTGGGTCGGTGGGCAGCCGCGAGCCGACGACCTACTGGGACTACCTCGGTCTCGACACCCTCTTGAGCCTCCAGTCGGGCATCGACGAGGACGAGTCGGCCTTGGCCAACGAAGAGGTGATGTTCATCGTCATCCACCAGATCGACGAGCTGTGGTTCAAGCTCGCGCTGCGCGAGGTCGCGGCGACACGCGATCACTTTGCGCGCGAGCACGTGCCCGAAGCTTCGATGGCGCGCGTGGTCCGGGGCCTGCGTCGGGTGACCACGGTGCTCGGCAAGCTCAGCGATCACTTCTCGCTGATGGAGACGCTGACCACGCGCGACTATCTCGCCTTTCGCGACAAGCTCAGCCCCGCGAGCGGCTTTCAGTCGGCGCAGCTGCGCGAGCTCGAGATCTTATTGGGCCTGCCGATGGAAGACCGGATCCCGCTGGGTCATGAGGACTACCTGCGGGCGCTGCGAAACCCCGACGGCTCGCCCTCGGCCGCCTCGCGCAAGGTCGAGGCGCGTTTGCAGGACACGCCTTCCTTGCGCGCGGCGATCGAGGGCTGGCTGCATCGCACGCCGATCGAGGGCTCCAAGCCCGAGGACCCCGACGACGCCGAGACCGTCGATCGCTTCTTGCAGCGCTACTTGGACGCGCACGCTCGCGAGATCGGCAAGATCTCCAAAGCTGCGCTGGCCGACGCCTTGACGGCGGAGGATCGCGAGCGCCTCGAGGCCCGCTACGCGCGCGAGCTCGCCTCGGCGCGGGCTTACTTGATGGCCGAAGAGATCGAGGACGAGGCGCAGCGACGCTGGGCGCGACGCAAGCGAGCGGCGGTGGTGTTCATCGAGAGCTATCGAGAGCTGCCCTTGCTGACCTGGCCGCGCGAGCTCGTCGATGCCCTGGTCGAGCTCGAGCAGGCCTTCGTGATCTTTCGACAGCGACACGCGCGCATGGTCGAGCGGGTCATCGGGCGTCGTACCGGCACCGGCGGCAGCGCCGGCGTCGACTACCTGGACCAGACGGCGCTGCGCTACCGCATCTTTCGAGACCTGTGGGCGGCACGGACCCTCTTGCTGCGGCGTGAAGCGCTGCCGCCCCTCGAGCGGCCGCGCTACTACGACTTCGCCGAGGCGGGGCGTTGAGCCGAGGACGAGATCCCGG
>JAUIJR010000453.1 GCA_030431075.1 Polyangia bacterium
AGGCCGTAGGGGCCACCCGAGCCGATCGCGATCAGGCCCTGCTGCACCTGGTAGTCGGCGCCGGACAAGAACTCTTCGACGCGACCGCGGCGCCAGTCGACGCCGACGATGAACTGCCACGCGATCGGTAGGGCCAACATCACCGCGGCCACCACGTAGCTCGCGCGCGTGCCCGCCACGTAGAGCAGGGTCAAAGTCAGCGCGCCCAGCAGCACCGTGGTGCCCATGTCGTTTTCCATGGCCACCAGCAGCATCGTCATGCTCGCCGCGATCATGGGGGGCAAAAAGCCGGTGCGGAACTTGCGGATCCGTTCGCCTTGGCGGGCCAAGGTCGCCGACAAAAAGATGATCAGCGCCAGCTTGGCCAGCTCCGAGGGCTGGATGTTGATCGGCCCCATCGAGATCCAGCGACGCGCGCCGTTGATCTCGCGGCCGACGAAGAGCACCAGCACCAAGCCCACCAAGCCCGCGATCATCAGCTGCGGGGCGAAGCGACGCAGCAAGCGGTAGTCCACCCGCGACAGGCCCAGCATCAAGGCGAAGCCCATGCCGGCGAAGACCATCTGGCGGTAGAGGTAGTAGTTCCAGCCCAGGCCGGCTTCGTGGGTGAGCCAGGCCGAGGCGCTGAAGACCATCACCAGGCCGACGCAGGTCAGCGCCAAGGCGGCGAACATCAGCCATGGATCCATGGCCTGGCCAAAAGGAAGCGCGGGAGAAGCGCTGATGGCCGGCGCGGCGCTCTCGGAGCTCGCGTGCATCTCGGGGGCCTCGGGCACCGTCTTCCTAAAAGACACAGGCCGCGCCAAAAGGCCAAAAAACGGCGCAAAGCGGCTACCCTCGGGGCGTGGATGCGGGCCCCGGGACCCCTTTGCTCGAGCTGCCCTTCGTCGAGCTTCAGCTGACGGGTGAGGGGATCTTTCACGCCCGCTTGCGCGACGCCCCGGGCGCCGGGGTCGACGAGGTCCTCGACGCGATCCAGCCTCATCTCGAGGCCCACGCGCCGGTCCGCTACCTCATCGACGCCAGCGACGCGCCGGATCCCTCCTTGCCCGAGCGCTGGAAGCTCTCGCGGCGCATGGCCGCCAACCGCCATCTCATCGAAAAAAGCGCGGTCGTCGGCCTGGCCGGGCCGCGCTTGTTCATCTTCAACGTGCTGGTGCGCGCCAGTGGCCGTCGCAACCTGCGGGCCTTCGCCGACGCCGAGACGGCCGGCCGTTGGCTGCGCGGAGAGCTGGGTCCCGCCGCCCCCAAGAGCGAAGCTGAGCCCCCGTCACAAACGTGACACAATCGGGCCATGGCCCGGCTGTGGGGTGTTGGCTGCCGAATTTCCTCGATCTGGATCGCCGGGCTCGGGCTCGGCTTCGCGTGCACGAGTGACCCGGGCTCGCTCGAAAGCGAGAGCTCGGAGAGCAGCGAAGAAGGGGAGAGCGAGAGCTCGACGGAGGGCGAGGCCGGCGAGTCGGAGTCGAGCACGGAAAGTGGCGAGTCGGGGGACGGCGACGGCGACGGCGACGGCGACGGCGACGGCGACGGCGATGGCGACGGCGATGGCGAGCTACGCCTCGATCATCTACAGGTCAAAGGCACCCACAACAGCTACCACCAAGAGCCGGCCTTCCCCTTCGACGCCTCGCACGAGTACACGCATGCGCCCCTCGATGAGCAGCTCGAGGTCCAAGGGGTGCGGCAGTTCGAGCTCGATTTGCACGCGTCCTTGACGGGCGGCGGCGGCCTCGAGGTCTATCACATCGGCGTCGTCGACGATGTCTCGAGCTGCGACACCTTCGTCGAGTGTCTCGAGACGATCAAAGGCTGGTCGGATCTCAATCCGCTGCACGTCCCGATCTTCGTGTGGATCGAGGTCAAGGACTCGACGGGCGGCGCGCCCATCGACGACTACACGGTGCTCGACGACGAGATCCGCAGCGTCTTCGACGAAGACCGCATCTTGAGTCCCGACGATGTCCAAGGCAGCTACTCGAGTCCGCGTGAACGCGTCGAGAGCGAGGGGTGGCCGCGCATCGACGAGGTCCGTGGGCAGCTCGTGTTCATCATCTTGGATGGCGACTCCAGCGAGTCGCAGGCCTACACCCAAGGCTGGACCAGCCTGGCCGGGAAGGCGGCCTTCGTCTTGGCCAGCTCGAGCCACTACGCGGATCCCTGGGGCGTGATCACGAAGATCAACGACCCCACGAACGGCGACGCGATCGCAGCCGCGCACGCGGCCCAGCTGATCATCGCGAGCAACGGCTGCGGCGCGGATCAAAGCGACGACGCGTGTGACAACGAGCTGGCCATGGCCAAGCAAAACGGCGTGCACATGCTCGGCGACGACTTCCCCTGGCCGGTCGAGGGCCGCAACTACTTCGCCGACTTCTCCGACGGCAACCCGGCGCGCTGCAACGAGGTGACCGCGCCCGCGAGTTGCACGGCGGAGGCGCTGGAAGATTTGCCCTGAGGGCCGGGCCCTTCAGCGCCGCACCAGCGCGGCGAAGTGGCGGCCGCGTTCGGCGAAGTTGGCGTAGGCGTCCCAGCTGGCGCCGGCGGGGGACAAGATGATCGCGTCGCCGGCTTGGGCGTGGCGTTGAGCGGCGGCCAGGGCTTGCTCGAGATCGGGGACGCGTTCGCAGGGGACGCGGCCTTCGGCGGCGGCTTCGAGAGTGGGGCCGCCTTCGCCGAAGGCGATCAGCGCCCGGCCTTGGGCGGCCACGCAGTCGATGAGCGGCGTGAGGTCTTCGCCTTTGAGCTGGCCGCCGGCGAGCAGCACGAAGGGGCGTGAGAAGCCGTCGATGCCGGCCAAGGTGCTCGCCACGTTCGTGGCCTTGGAGTCGTCGTAGTAGGCGATGGCGTCGCGCTCGGCCACGAAGACCATGCGGTGCGGCAGGCCCTCGAAGCTCGTGAGGGCCTCGGCCAAGGCAGCCGGCGCCGCGCCCATCTCGCGGGCGGCGGCCAGGGCGAACAAGGCGTTCTTGGCGTTGTGGCGGCCGGCGATGCGCAGCTGATCGCGGGGGATCCCCGTCTCCGCGTCCAGCTCGAGTTGGGTCTCGCTCAGGTGAGGGCCGGCCGGATCTTGGATCTCGACGCAGCGGCCGGCCGGGCGAAGTCGGGGCGTCCACGCGTCCTCGTGATCGAGCAAGGCGAGTCCGGTGTCGCCCAGGCCCTCGAAGATGGCCGTCTTGGTCTGGGCGTAGGCCTCGAGGCTCTCGTAGCGGGCCAAATGATCCGGGCTGAGGTTCGACAAGATGGCCACCTCGACGGGGAAGGGCGCGGGGTGATCGTCGAAGGCGCGCGCGTGCAGGGTCTCGAGCTGGTAGCTCGAACACTCCAGCACCATGAACTCGGGGGCGGGGCCGCCTTCGACGACTTCGCGCGTGAGCTCGGAGACGGCGGTGCCCAAGTTGCCGCCGCAAAAGACCCGGCCTGCGTCGCCCTGGGCCAGCGCGTGGGTGAGCAGGTGGCCGATCAGCGCGGTGATCGTGCTCTTGCCGTTCGTGCCGGTGACCAGGCAAAGGCGGGGCAGGGCCTTGCGTTGGGCCAGGACTTCGAGGGCTAGGCTCATCTCGCCCACGATGCGGGCTTGGGGTGCGCAGGCGGCCGCCCGGGCGCGGGGGGCCGCAGGTGGAACACCCGGGGACAAGACGATGAGGTCGACGCCGGCGAAGGCCGCGTCGGGGATCTGTGCGGCGTCGACGAAGGCGGTCGCGCCCTTGGGTGGATCTGCGATGGGCCGCTGGTCGTAGAGGTGAACCCGCATCCCGAGGGCCAAGCAGAGCTTCGCGGCCGCGCGGCCCGAGGCGCCCATGCCGACGATCAGCGCGGTCTCGCCGTCTTTCATGGGGGCGTCCTCTCCTTCGGCGGGCGGCCGCTCAGCGCAGCTTCAAGGTCGCGAGGGCGACCAGGGCCAAGGCGAAGCTGAGGATCCAAAAGCGGACGATGACCTTGGGCTCGGCCCAGCCCTTGAGCTCGAAGTGGTGGTGGATCGGGGCCATCCGAAACACGCGCTTGCCGGTGAGCTTGAAGCTGACGACCTGGACGATGACGCTGACGGTCTCGAGCACGAAGATGCCGCCGACGATCAGCAGCGTGAACTCGTTTTTGCTGGCGACGGCCAAAAAGCCGAGCGCGGCGCCGAGGGGCAGGGAGCCGACGTCGCCCATGAAGACGCTCGCCGGGTAGGTGTTGTACCAAAGGAAGCCCACGCCAGCCCCGCAGATGGCCCCGCAAAAGACGGCGAGCTCGCCGACCCCGGGGATGTG
>JAUIJR010000454.1 GCA_030431075.1 Polyangia bacterium
CGCGAGGCTCGACACAAAGGTGAAGCACAAAGTCGAAGTCACGACGCGGGCGAGGCGCGAGCGAGCCATGGAGGCAGCATAGGCGTGTCGCCACGGCTATCGCCAGCGAAGCGCGTGATTCGTCGCGGCATCCGTGCTACTTGGCCCCCAATGAATGACGTTTGCCTGCGCTTGGGTCTGGTGGTGATGCTCGGCGGGCTCGGTTGTGCCGACTCGGGCGGCAACGAGGGCAGTGCTTCGGCCGGCGAGGACACGCTGACCTCCTACGACCTGACCGGGAGCGAGGGTGAAAGCGGCGGCGAAGGCGAGGCCGAAGGCGAGAGCGTTGGCGATGGAGATGGAGATGGAGATGGGGACGGAGATGGAGACGGAGACGGAGATGGCGACGGCGACGGGGATGGAGACGGAGACGGCGATGGCGACGGCGACGGCGACGGAGACGGCGATGGCGACGGAGATGGCGATGGAGACGGCGACGGGGACGGAGACGGAGATGGCGACGGAGACGGCGAACCCCCCTTCCTCTGGAGCACTCCCAACCTCTGGTACTCGGTCCGCGACCAGCTGAACTACATCGTCCTCGACCCCGCGGACGGGACGGTCCTCGAGTTCGTCGAGAGCACCATCTCGACCGAGCTCTTTGTCGGTACGCAGGGGCTGACGATGCTGGAAGACGGCTCCTTGCTCGGCTCACGGGGCCGGGAGAGCGGAGAGACCATCATCTTCCACGTCCCCGAGCCGCCGCTCACGGCCACGACCCTCGAGGTCGACATCCTCGGCACCGTCCCCGACCAGCTCCACATCGAAGCCCTCTACACCGACTGCGCGGGGCGGGTGTACCTAATGGACACCGGCAGCGACGACACGAACTCCGACGGCAATCGACTGCTGAGGTTCACGGGCAACTACCTGCAAGGCGATCTGGCCTACGAGGTCATCACCGATCTCGAGAACGCCTCTGCTCCGGACATCGACGACATGGGGCCGGGCATCGACGCCCAAGGCGAGATCACCGACGCCCAGGGCTTCGCCATCGACTCCGGCACGGTCTACGACTTCAACTACACCACGGGGACGGGCACGGATGTGGGCGACGTCGGGACCTACGGCATCCATGCCCTGGGCGGGCCGCTCTTCAACGACGGGGTCGCGCGCTTGTACGTACTCAACGCCGACGCCGAGCTCTTGATGGTCGATCCCCAGACCCTCGCCCCCTCGGGCGTCCTCGTCACCGGCCAGGTCATCACGGAGACGGCGAATGGGCAGGGCCTGGCCGGTCCGCTCACCGAGTGCACGCCGGCCATTCCGCAGTAGCGAGGCCGCGACCGCGAGCTCGGCCCCCGGCACACAAAAAGGGCGACTTCCTCGGAAGCCGCCCTTTTTCGTCGAGGTGTCGAGCCGCTAGTTGCTCTCGACGAAGGCCTTGAGGCGCTTGCTGCGGCTGGGGTGGCGCAGCTTGCGAAGGGCCTTGGCCTCGATTTGGCGGATGCGCTCGCGGGTGACCGAGAAGTCCTGGCCCACCTCTTCGAGGGTGTGGTCGCTGGACTCGCCGATGCCGAAGCGCATGCGCAGGACCTTCTCTTCGCGGGGGGTCAAGGTGGCCAGCACGCGGCGGGTCTGGTCGGCCAAGTTGAGGTTGATGACGACCTCGCTGGGGCTGACCGCGTTCTTGTCCTCGATGAAGTCGCCGAGGCTCGAGTCCTCTTCTTCGCCGATGGGCGTCTCGAGGCTGATCGGCTCCTTGGCGATCTTGAGGACCTTGCGGACCTTGTCGAGCGGCAGCTCCATCTTCTCCGCGATCTCCTCCGGCGTGGGCTCGCGGCCCAGCTCTTGGACGAGGTAGCGGCTCGTGCGGATGAGCTTGTTGATCGTCTCGATCATGTGGACCGGGATGCGGATGGTCCGCGCCTGGTCGGCGATCGCACGGGTGATGGCCTGACGGATCCACCAGGTCGCGTAGGTCGAGAACTTGTAGCCGCGCTTGTACTCGAACTTGTCGACGGCCTTCATCAGGCCGATGTTGCCCTCTTGGATGAGGTCCAAGAACTGCAGGCCGCGGTTCGTGTACTTCTTGGCGATCGAGACGACCAAGCGAAGGTTGGCCTCGACCAGCTCGGCCTTGGCCTTCTCGGCCTTGCGACGGGCGCGGGTCAGCTCGTTGTGCAGGTGCAGCAGGGACTCGGCGCTCATGCCGGTGTCCTGCTCGACCTGACGGATCCGCTTTTGGGCCAGCTTCATGCGGGCCTCGATCTCGTGCAGCTCCGAGGGGTGCAAGCCGAGACGGCGGCAGATCTTGAACTCCTCTTCCTCGCTCAGGCGCACGTCCTTGAACAAGGAGCGCAGCCCGTCGAGCTCGAGACCGGCACGACGCTCACACTTTTTGAGGTCGTTTTGCGAGCGACGCACGCGCTCGACCAGGTCGTTGAGCTCCTCGACCATCGCGTCGATGGGCTTGCGGGACAGCCACATGCCCATGATGGCGGCGACGATGGACTCGCGGTGGTCCATGATGGCCTTGGATCCGTCGCGGCGACGGGCGCCGTTGAGGTCCTTTTTGGCGGCGGCCGCGGCGGCCGAGACCATCAGCTTCTCGATGTCTTTTTGGTGGCGACGGACCTTCTCGACCTGCTTTTGCATGGTGTCGAAGGCGGCCTCTTGGTTGATCGGCGCCGAGTCCTTCTTGGGCTGATCGTTGGGCGTGGCGATGGTGACCACGTCTTTGATCCGCACCTGCGAGCGCTTGATCTTCTCGTACATGTCGAGGACGTAGGGGACCGCGACGGGGCTGCGCAGGACGATGTCGATGACGCGCATCTCGCCTTGCTCGATGCGCTTGGCGATCTCGACCTCACCCTCGCGGGTGAGCAGCGAGACCGAGCCCATCTTGCGCAGGTACATGCGCACGGGGTCGTTGGTGCGGGCGGGCTCGTCGCCCTCCTTGACCGCGCTGCGACGGGTCTTCTTTTTGCCCTGCGCCGCCTCGGAGGCGACGAGCTTCTTCGCCTCCTCGGGCGTCACGATGGGGACGCCGGCGCGCTCGAGCTCGACTTCGACGCGCTTGATGGCGCGCTCACTGACCAACTCCGCGGGGAGCAGCTCGTTGAGCTCGTCGAAGGTGATGTGTCCTTTTTTCTTGCCGAAGGCCAGAAGCTGCTTTTTGAGCTTCTGCATGTCGATCGTCTTCTTTTTGGGCATCGGCGGCAGGTGCGTTGTTTTGGCTGGGGCCCCGGGAGACCGGGTCACGTCAAAAAAGGTGGCGTCAGGAGCGACGCGCTCGGGAGAGCAAGTCGGCTTGTCGGCGACGGAGCTGGAGCTTTTGCTGTTGGAGGTCACGCAAGGCGGCTTGGTCGCCGCTTTGCCGCGCTAGCTTCGACTGAGCGTCGAGCCGGGCAATTTCGGCGTCGAGCGCTTCGCGGTCGCACAGGTGTAGCGTTTGGTCCAAGAGCGTCTGAGGATCCGAAGCATCCAGGTAGGTGCCGGAAAAGATGGTCTGGTGAAGTTGTCGATGCAAGGAATGATCGACGAGCTCGAGCAGTTCGCCCTCGCTCGGCTGATCCTCGCCGGCGAGAGCCGCCTCGATGACACGGCGCAAAATCGGTTGCAAGCGGGGATCGCTCACGTGCTCGAGTACCCCGCTACGCTCGGCCACACGGGCCACTTCGGGCCGATCCACGAGTAGAGCCGTGAGCGCGACCTGGCCGCGGGGCAGGGCTTCGGCACGCATGGGCGCGGAGTCTGGCACAAAAGGACCGCCTTGGGATCGCTGTGGACCCGAATTCGGGCCCGAAGCGCCTTCCAGGGCTCCCCATATCCTCCGAAGCGGGATCTCGAGCAAATTCGACGCCAAAACCGCATAGTCGCCGCGAGCGTCACGCTGCGGAATTTTGCGCAGTAGCGGTACCAGCGCCCGCAATGCGCGGGCTTTGGACTCGATCGACTCGGTCGCGCCCGCCGCCACCATCCGGCGCATGAACCACTCGAGGGCGGGCGTCGGCCGCTCGAGCAGGCTGGTCAGCCGGTCGGCGTCGATGCTGTCGGGATCCTCACCCGGCGGCAGCACCGCGACACGGACCTCGAGATCGACATCCAAGAGCAGCGGCAAGGCGGCCCGCATGGCGTTGGCGCCGGCGCGATCTCCATCGAAACACAAGACGACCTGCTGGGCGAAGCGGG
The DNA here is from genome assembly GCA_030431075.1 of Polyangia bacterium. GTDB lineage: Bacteria > Myxococcota_A > Polyangia > Nannocystales > Nannocystaceae > JAUIJR01. The sequence goes on from JAUIJR010000454.1 coordinate 4,174, forward strand.
CCAGCTTCTCGCACTGGGGCGCGGTCAGGGCCGTACCCAGCGGCGCGACGGTCTCCTCGTAGCCACGCTGGT
>JAUIJR010000455.1 GCA_030431075.1 Polyangia bacterium
GCCGGCCCCCGTCGCGTCGCCGGCCCCCGTCGCCGCGCCGGCCGCGGCCGCGCCGGCTGCCGCGAGTTCGGCCGAAGGCACATCGGCGCCAGACGCCGCGCCAAACGAAGAAGCGCCCGCGGACGAAGAGAAGCCTCGCCAAAAACTGGGTGGCTTCAAGCTCTTTCGCGCGGGCATCGTCGCGCACCTCGGCTACTTCGACGGGACCTCGCAGCAAAACGGTCTCTTCGACCGGGACAAGTCGATCCAAAACTCGATCATGAGCGGCATGGTGGATCCCACCGGCGCCGGGGACCTGGGCGAGACGCGCTTTGGCGGCTTCGCGTACGGCGGGACCTTGGACCTCGAGGTCATGGGCGTGAACGTGTGGCTCGACATCCACAAGTTCTTTGGCCCCGGCGGTATGTGGGCCCTGCTGGTGGGCTACGACCACGAGATCGGCTTCAACCACTGGCTGCGCCTCGACCTCGGCGCGGGCTTCGGCATGTCGAAGGTCTTTTTGGGCTCCGCCCTCGAGCAGCTCTACGTCGATCCGGACGACCCGGCGCGCACCGACATCGCGCGCACGGGCATCGAGGCGCGGGCGATGGCGGACCTTCAGTTTCGCCTGGCCGGTCCTTTGTTCATGGGGCCGGGCGTCATGCTCGGCTACCACTATCTGTGGTCGGCCGACGCCCAAGAGGTCGTCGAAGAAAAGGGACTGCACTACAGCGCGCAGCTCAATGTGCGCTTGGACTTTGCGGTCCGCCGCAAAAAGAAGAGCAAGCGCTGAACTCGGCGCCGCTCAGCCCGCGTCGCCGAAGGTGTCGCAGCTGGGGACGGGCTCGAAGGGATCGGGCACGGACATCACGACCGACAAGCTGCCTTCGAGATCTGCGTAGCCCTCGACCTCGAGGCGCCACTCGATCTCGGCTTCGAGGCCGTCGACGATCTGCGGGGGATCCATGCCTGCGATGCCGCTGATTTCGTCGGGGACGAAGACGGTCAGATAGCGAAGCTCCCAAACACCCTCACCCTCGTCGGAGGCCTGGACCAACATCGGGTAGTTGGCGATCCGCGCGAAGGTGTCGGCCGGTCCGTAGGCGTGGCCGTCGACGAACATGTTCAGGTGAAGGCGCGGCGTCTCCGGGCTCGTCGCGCCGAAGTCCGGCGGAAGATCGAAGTCACCCACGCGCAGGTGCAGCGGGAACATCAACAGGCCTTGGCCGCCGAGCACCATGGTGATCTCGTCGCCGTCGGACAAGGCGGCGTAGGGATCCGAGATGCAGCCGTCCGCAAACTCGAGCCACAGCTGGGGCCCGCCCGTTTCGGCCTCTTCGCTGCTGCTCTCGGGACCCTCGGCGCCGGGGCCCGCGGGGCAGGCCATCATCAACCAGCAAAGCGAGCCCGCCGCTCGCGACAAGAAAGTCATGCGCCAATTGTGCGCGAGCCGAGCCATCGCGCCAACCCGACTCAGCTTTCGCCTTCGGCGGGGCCGAGCGCGGGGACTTTGGACTCGGCGTCGGCGATCGCGTGCGAGGCGAGGGCGTGTGCGTCGTGGACGCGCGCGTTGAGGAGCCGACGTTGGTTGCCGAGGGCCGCGCCTCCGCCGAGACCGACGACGCCGGTCGCGATCCACAAGGCGAAGCTCCCGGTCAGGGCGGCGGCGAGGCCGAGCACGGCCGCCCCGCCGATCACGCCCATCCAGCCCAGGGTCTGGTTGGCCCGCGCTTGGCTCGGATCGATGTCGATCCGCACCAGGGCACCTTGGCCCCCGTCGGACTCGGCGCGGATCCGGTAGGTGATCTTGCGTTGCTCGTCGACGATGTCGGCCTCGTCTTGGCCGTGCATGTGGCCCTTGGATCGGGCCTGCCGCTCGACCGCCTCTTTGACGCGACGGACCGCGTTGTCGGGCGCGACGGGCAAGCGGCCCTCGGCGTGGGCCACGCTCGCCCCGCGCATCGAGGGGGTGACCATCCCCCGCTCGGGAGATCGGACCAGGGCCCCGCCTTGGTTGTCGACCAGGCTCCGGCGAACCTGCTCGGGGGAGAGCCCACTTTCTTGGGCGATGTCCTGCAGCTCGTCGCTCGACAGGGGCGGCATGGATGCAGCCTAACCTCCCCCCACCCATGACGCGAGCCCGGGCGCCGCGCAGCTGTTAGAGTGCGCGCGTGTCCGGGGCCGACCTGACCACGCAGCTCGCTGCGCTCGAAGCCAGGCTCGAGGCGCTCGCCGCCCGTGGCGTCGAGATCGTCGATCCCCGCCAGACTCATGTCGCGGCCGAGGTCGACGCCTCGCGGATCGCCGCGGGCGTACGACTGCACCCGGGGACGCGCCTCGCGGGGGCGCGCACCTGGCTCGGGGCGGGCGTCGAGGTCGGCGCGCAGGGGCCCGCGACCCTCACGGACGCCGTGTTGGCCAAGGGCGCTCGCGTCGACGGTGGCTTCGCGCAGGGGGTGGTCTTGCTCGAGGGGGCCAGCTTGGGGGCCGACGCACACGCGCGCCCCGGCACGCTGCTCGAAGAGCGCGCCTCGACGGCCCACGCCGTCGGCCTCAAGCACACGATCTTGCTCGCGCACGTAACCTTGGGCAGCTTGATCAATTTTTGCGACTGCCTCATGGCCGGCGGCTCGTCGCGCAAAGACCACTCGGAGGTCGGCTCGGGCTTCATCCACTTCAACTTCACGCCCTGGGGCGAGCGTGGCGACAAGGCCACGCCCTCGTTGATGGGGGACGTGCCACGCGGCGTATTCTACCGAGAGCGGCGCATCTTCTTGGGGGGATCCGGCGGCATGATCGGGCCGCGCCGCGTGGGCTTTGGGGCGGTCGCCGCCGCCGGGCAGGTCGTGCGCCACGACGTACCCGAAGATCGCCTCGTGCTGCGCACCCCGCCGAGGATCTCGCGCAAGCTCGGGGCCGATCGCCTCGACGGGGCCGGCCGCCGACGCAAGAACGTCGACTACATCGCCAACCTCGTCGCGCTGCGCAGCTTTTATCGAGCGGTCCGCCGCCCGCGGGCCGCGGCTTTGCACGCGCCGGTGATCGACGCGGCCCTCGAGACCCTCGACCTGGCCGTCCAAGAGCGGGTCGATCGCCTCCAGGCCTACCTCGCCGAGCGGGGGGCGAAGCCGGCAAAGCTCGAGCTCGAGCCCGCTGCGGCGAGCCAGTGTCCACTCCCCGTCGATGCCGGCAGCGACGGCGAACTCTCGCACCTCGACTATATCGCCGGCCTCGACGAGGCCACGCGCAAGCAGGGCATCGCCTGGCTGCGCGAGCTCGTCGCGTCCGTGGGTCGCTGAGGCGGACTACAAGCTCGCCTCGAGCAAGGGCAGCGCACGCGCGGCACCCATCGTGGCGATCAGCGTGGTCAGCTTGGGGCCCTTGGCGCGGCCGATGAGTAGGTCATAGACCACGGGGAAGAGCTCGGCGCGCTCACTTTCGAGTCCCTCGGTCAGGCCGCGGGCATGAGGGATCAGTCCCGCCTCGTCGATCGTGGGGTTGTCGCGCAAGACGGCAGCCAAACGCTCGACCACCACGCGCGCGTCGCCTTCGAGCTCGCGGGTCACGGGGGTGTCCCGGATCCGGTAGCGAAAGCTCTCGGGCGCGTGGGTCTCGATCCATCGCCAACAGCACTGGGCGCGGGCGTCGAAGCGGGCGCGCTCGTCGTCGGTGGCGATCTCGCCTTGAGCCTCGTAGTGCTCGCGCGTGCGGTCGATGTCCCCGTCGTAGATCTGCAAGATCATCGAGAGGGGACGAAAGGCGGGCACGCGCGGCGGCTCGTTACCCGGCTCGATGCGCGTGTGCGTACAGCTGGCGAATTGCAGCGCACGACGGGCCGTGCGGCGCTTCTTGTCCTTCTTGCCGCCGTCGTCGGCCTCGTGGGCCAAGCGCAGGGCGCGATCGTAGTCCTCGTAGAGCTTGATGACGTCGAGGTCGAAGCTGATCGAGAACTCGGTGTTGGGTCGGTAGCTGGCGAAGATCCAGCGCAAGAGCTCGGGCTCGTAGACCTCGAGGCAGTCGGACACCGTCACCACGCCGCCGCTCGAGCTCGAGATCTTGCCGCCCATGCCCTTGATCGACACGAAGTCGTACGCGACGTACTGCGGCGCAGCCCAGTCGTAGACGCGCTTGGCGATCTCCTTGCCGGTGTCGTAGGAGCCGCCGGCCGAGCTGTGGTCCTTGCCGCCGGGCTCGAAGCAGACCTCCTCGTGCGCCCAGCGCATCGGCCAGTCGATGCGCCAGGGCAA
>JAUIJR010000456.1 GCA_030431075.1 Polyangia bacterium
ACGCCCTCGGCGGCGTCCTCAACCCGGAGACCATCCCCATGCTCCAGACCGAGCTGGTCTGCGGCGCCGCCAACAACCAGCTGCTCGACGACCGCCGCGACATGCAAGCCCTGCGCGACCGCGGCATCACCTACGTCCCCGACTTCGTCGCCAACCGCATGGGCATCGTCAACTGCGCGAACGAAGGCTACGGCGAGGTCCACGAGGACCCGGCGATCGAGCGCCATCTGGGCCGCGAGTGGACGAACTCGGTCTTCAACGCGACCCAACGCGTGCTCGCCCGGGCCAAGCGCGACCACATCAGCACGGCCAAGGCCGCGAACACGATCGCCGACGAGCTGGCCGCCGAGCTGCATCCCATCTGGGGCCATCGCGGACTCCAGATCATCGAGAGCCTCGTCGCTCAGGGTTGGGCGCGCCCCAGCTCGAACTGACTCGACCCAACTCGACCCAACTCGAACGGACTCGACCTGACCCGGGGCGAGCGCTCAGGGCTTGGGTGGCTTTTTGGGGGGCGGTTGCGGTGCCGTGCTCGTCCCCGAGTTCACCTTGACCCCCCCGGCCGGCGAGGCCTTGGTCGGCGAGGGCTTGGGCGGCGGCGGCGGAGGTGGCGGCGGGGCGAGCTGCCCGCCCACGACGCCCCCCACCGTGCCGCCCGGGACCCCGCCGGGCACGCCACCGGGGACCCCACCGGGCACGCCACCGTTGTAGTAGCTCGGGTCGTAGTCGTAGCCCGGCCCCACCTCGTCCTCGCCCGTCGAAAAGCAGGGCACTTCGACCAGAAGGTCGAAACGGGCCACGGGATCGGCACCGTTGAGGTTGAGGTAGTTCGCCCCGAAGTTCAGCGCCCAAGTCGCGCCGATGTCCTCGAGCGCGTTGTTCGACAGGTCGCGGACCCCCACCGAGCCTCGCTTGGTGTAGTGCAGATAGATGCCGCTATCGATCTGCGGGTAGCCGCCGTAGTCGGGCGTGTTCGCGGCGTACTGCGCCATCTCCTGTTGCTCGCGTTGCGTCGCATTGACCTCGGCGCAGACCTCTTCGGGAACCGGCCGGCTCAGCTCGAGTCCCACCCAGGTCTCGTCGCTGTAGCGGCGCAGCTTCTTGACGACCAAGGGACGATCCGGATCGCCCACGTGGTAGGCGATGTCCGCGTAGTTCGCGTAGCCGTAGCCCTCGCTCGGGGCGACGTTGGAGTAGGCCATCGAGATCCGAAACTGTCGCGGGTTGACGCCATCGGTCGGGGCGATCGGCTCGGTGAAGACCAGGCGAATGTGCTGGGGATCGATGAACTGGGCCGAGCGCACGCGCGGCTCGCCGGTGTCGTCGCCCGGCTCGATCTCCGCGGTGACCCGCGGGCCGGTCGTCGCTGCGGGATCCGCGACATCTTGCGTGGACGCGCTCGCTTCGCCCGGCGGTACGGCCGGCGGCGGTCGTCGACAGCCGGGCAAGATCAGCGGACTGACCGCCAACGAGCGCGCGAGTACACGACGAAAGTCGGCCGGCACTCGCGCAGCATAGGCGCCGCCCGCGGCGCCAGCAACACGGGGGCGCATCGCCTATCCTGCGGCTCTGATGAACTTGTCTTTGAACTACGGGAGCACCCGAGGCCCCCTATTTGGCCTAGGCGCGCCGGCCCGCGCCGCCTTGATGTGGAGCTTGCTCGTAGGAAGCGGCTGCGGGGCAGCGAGCAGCGACGACGAGAGCGAGACGACGGCCACGTCCGACGCGAGCAGCGAGAGCAGCGAGAGCGAGGCCGAAAGTGCAGCCTCCGAGACCGAGAGCTCGGACTCTGGCGACACCGGCGGGGCCATGTGTGACCCCTACCTCCAAGATTGTCCGGACGGGGAGAAGTGCCTCCCGCCGCCGCCCATGGTCGGCGGGGACCCGAGCTGCGTGCCCGTGGTGGACGACCCGGCGCAAGACGGCTCGCCATGCAATTTTGGCCCGGGCGTCCAAGACGAGTGCGGGGTTGGATCTCTGTGCTTGCCGACGGACGTGGCTGAGATGGTGGGCAGCTGCATCCCGATGTGCACCGGCTCGCCCTCGGATCCCAGCTGCCCCTCGCCCACCCAAGTCTGCAGCGTGAACTTGATGCAGAACCTCTGCCTCGAACACTGCAACCCCCTCGACGCCAGCTGCCCCGGGATTCGCCAGTGCACGCCGATCGGCGGCTGGGACTTTGGCTGCCTGCCCGCCGGTCCGATGCAGTCGGGCGCCGGCGCGAGCTGTGGCGGCCCGCAAGACTGCGCCGCGGGCACGGTCTGCATGCCGGCCAGCTTGGTCCCCGACTGCGCCGGCGAGAGCTGCTGCACCGAGTTTTGCGATCTCTCCGAGACCCCGGCCAGCTGCAGCCTCGGCGGCCAACTGTGCGAGGCGTGGAACGCCGCGACGCCACCGCCCGGCTTCGAGAACGTGGGCGTGTGCGCCCTCCCGAGCTAGACTGTCGGCGTAAGCTGCGCCGCCTACCCCCGTTGAGCCCCCCGTGACCCCGCTCGTCCTCGCCTTAGGCCTCGTCTTCGCTCCGCCGCTCGTCGAATCGAGCCCGGCGCCCGTCGAGCCCGAGGACGCCGCCGCACCGGGCAGCGAATCCGCCGAGACCGACGCCCGGCCTGCGCCCCAGGGCACCATTCGAATCTCGGCGCGCGACAGCTTCGACGATCGACGCGCCCTCGTCGGCGCCGTGGTGCTCTTGCAGTGCGAGTGTCTGGCGGCCGATCGTGAAGCCGAGACCGATCACCAAGGCGAAGCGAGCTTCGAGGGCCTACCGGCGGGCAGCTACGAGATCACCTTGTTCGCCGGCCGTGCGAAGCGACAAAAGAGCGTCGAGCTCGGGGCGCGTCACGAGTTCGCGGCCGAGTTTCGCGTGGATCCCGAGCGCCCTCCGCAAACCGAGATCGTCCAGGCCCCGCGCGGGCCGCAGCCGCAGTACTGGGGTCGACGCCAGCCTTTGGGTCACCACACGGATCTGCGCAACGCCGGCGTGGGTTTGCTCGCCGCCGGCGGAGCCCTGGGCGTCGGCGCCTTGCTGGCCGGCACCTTGGTCCCCTGCAACCGCGACGGCGCCTCACGGGTGAACTGCGCGCAGGACACCCGCATCCACCTCGCGGTGGGCTTTGGCTCCGCCGCCGTGGCCATGATCGCCTCCGGCGCGACCATGGTCGGGGTGGCCAAGCGTCGTCATCGAATCCACGTCGAGTTCAACGCGAGTCGCCGCGGCGCCGAGCTGGGCCTGCGCGGCCGCTTTTGACCGCGTTGACCCCCCGCAAAGGGCACGTGATAACGAGGCATGCGACGCCTCGGCCTCCTTTTGATCCTCGCCACCGCCTGTGAAGCCGAGTGCAAGGCCGGCGAGGTCACGGTCAACGGCGAGAAGGTGCACGAGGACGCCAGCGTCCCGCGCAGCCTCGTACTCAACGCCGCCTACGGGGCGAAACACGGCCTCGACATTCCCCTCGAGGCCCGCGTCGAGGTGCCCCGCGGCGACAGCCCGGTGGTGCTCGAGGGCGAGGCGGCCGGCGGCGCGTGGATCCGCTTCGACTACCCGGACCAAAGCGGCGACAAAATCGCCGAACGCGTCTCGATCGCCGGCTTGCACGTGGACCCCGGCCCCGAGGCCGAGCGACTCGCCGCCCTCGAGCAGCTGATCATGACCCAGGTCTTCCCCCAAGCGGCCGGCCCGGGCGGCAAGTACCACGGCAGCCGCCCCGCGACCGTCGACGGCAAGCGCGGCGTCATGGTGATCGGCGAGACCACGATGGAGGGCGAAGCCGTGATGTTGGGCGTCGTCGGTGTGCTCTTGCCCGAGCAAAAAGACGGCCTCATGGTCGTGGGTCAGTCGGTGGTCGGCAAAGGGCCGATCGGAACGCCCGACGCGGTGGGCAGCACCGGCGCCCTGCACGATGTCTTGCAGTCGCTGCGCTTCGGGCCCGGCTGAAGTCCGAGTCTAGATTGTCTCGGGGCTGGCCGACCTCAGCCAAAGGGCTTGTCGAGGCTTTCGACCCGCGGCCCAAAGACTTCGTACCCCGTCTCGGTGACGGCGACGATGTCTTCGATGCGCACGCCAAACTGCCCCGGGACATAGACGCCCGGCTCGTTCGACATGGTCATGCCCGGCGCCAAGACCTGGGGGTTGTCCTTGCGTAGATAAGGCCGCTCGTGCCCTTGCATCCCGATCCCGTGCCCGAGGCGGTGCGTAAAGCGGCTGTAGCCGTCGCCAAAGCCAGCC
>JAUIJR010000457.1 GCA_030431075.1 Polyangia bacterium
GGGCGAAGGCAAGAGCGCCATCGAGGGCAGCTTGGCCGCCGCGATGCCGCTGGCCGACACCTCCAAGCCGGTGTGGATGGTCATCGGGGCCAGCGAAGACCTGACCCGCGAGATGAAGGGCATGCCGCTCGAGAAGATGACCGGCGCCGGCGTGTGGTTCGACGGTGCGCTCGGCGGCGCGAAGCCGGAGGGCTTCGACATGGGCGTCAAGATCGGCATGCCCGACGACGCCTCGGCCACCGCGGGCAAAGACTTCATCGTCACCCAGTTCGAGCAGGTCAAGCCGATGGCCGGCATGTTCGGTCTTCCGCCCGAGCTCGTGAACAAGGTGAAATTCGGCACCGAGGGCGCGGTCGTCACCGTCGGCCTGAGCCTCGACGCCAAGGACCTCGCTCAGCTCGAGGCGGTCGCCAAGCAGATGGGCGGCGGCATGGGCGGCATGGGCGCGATGGGCGGTATGCCCGGCGGCGCGCCCGGTGGTGCCCCCGGCGGCATGCCCGGCGGCATGTGATCGCAGGGCGCCCAGCCCATCCAAAGCCCAAACCAAAAGAGGGGACCTTCGGGTTCCCTCTTTTCTTTTGGGTGGGGTCGTCGGGCCCCGCCTACTCGACGCACTCGGGCTCGGCGGGCCCGCAGTGAAAGCGCACGTGGATGTGGTGGGTGTGGCCCGGCTCGTGCCGCACGAAGCCACGGCTCGACTTGGACCCGATGGGCCACTGCAGGGTCTCGGCGATCTCCTCGGCGGGAACGCCAGCGGCCTCGGCTGCCTTGGCCAGGCGCTTTTGAAGCTTGTAGTCGAAGAAGATCACGGAGCTTTGTGGCTCGGCCGCGAGCGACTGAATCAGTCGATAGGTGGCCAGCCAGTCGACGCGCCAAGGCTCGGGGGCGAGTCCTTGGGGGACGTCGATTTTCAGGGGCAAGCGGATGTCGATGTCGCGCCCGGTCTGGTGTGACTTGTGGTGACCGACCTCGCCTCCGCGCTGGCGGCTCATCGTCCCGATCCGGAGCACGCCGCCGTAGTCACTCTCGCGGCGCCAGCGTTCGAGCGCGCGGACCAGAGCCGCCACCGAGCTGGTCGTTCCCCACACGGAGTTTGGATAGCTCAAGGTGTAGCTCTCCGACGGGGGGAGCTGCACCGCGTTGACGAGCCGCCCCTCGTTGGGCGAGCCGATCGAGTAGGCGCCCCGGCGCAAGCCTTCGGGGGTGGGGCCGAGCTGGATCTCGGCGTAGACCACCGGATCGATCCAAAGCTCGAGCACTTCGCCGGGCTCCATCTGCCGCCCGACCTCGCGCACGTTGTAGGCGCGCAAGTCGGTCGAGGCGACGCCGTATTGCCTTGCGACCGAGCCCCAGCTGTCGCCTTCGACCACGGTGTGCTCGCGCCGCTCGCGAGGCGGCGCCTTGCGGCGGGCCCAGACCTTGAGCTTGGGCTTTCGCCACACCTTGTGCAGCGCGTAGTCCTCGGCGAGGCCGTTCCACTTGCACAGACGCTCGAGGCTCACGCCGTAGCGGTGGGCGACCTGGTCGAGGGTCTCCATCGGCGCGGGGCGATGGCGCAGGTACTCGGGCTTTTCGAGGACCTCGATCTGCGGCCCCGGGGTGGCCGTCTCGGGCTCGGGCTCGGGCTCGGCGTCAGGCTCTGGCGCTGGCTCTGGCTCTGGCTCTGGCTCTGGCTCTGGCTCTGGCTCTGATTCGGGCTCGACTTCCGGCGCGGGCGTGCTGGCGACCTCGCTCGCCTCTTGGGCCCGGGAGGCCGCGACCGCCACCGGGGCGGCTTGGCCCGTGTGCTCGCAGGCAGAGGCGAGCGCCCCGCTCAGCCCGAGCGCCAGGGCCAAAGGCCGCATTCGAGCGTGCACGCCGGGATCGTAGACGCCGCATCCGCGTGGCTCAAGGCCGCGCGGGGCGGGGTGCGCAGGTCGTGATGCGAAGGCGCGGGGGTGGTAAGACCGCCCGCACATGGGGCGCCGCCGCAAGAAGCGATTCGAGCCGACTCGCGGCCAGGTCACCGGACTCGACCGCGAAGGACGCGGCATCGTCGAGCGCGAGGCCGGTCCCGCCATCCATGTCCTCGGCGCCTTGCCCGACGAAGAGGTCGTCTACTTGCGGGTGGGACGACGCGGTCCCGAGCAGGCCGCCTTGTGCGAGGAGGTCATCCACGCCTCGCCGCGTCGGGTCGAGCCGCCTTGCCAGCACGCTTCGAGCTGCGGCGGCTGCAGCTTGCAGCACATGAGCCTCGACGATCAACGCGCGCTCAAGCTCGATCTGCTGCGCGGCGAACTCGAGGCTGCGGGGGTCGAGCCCGAGCGTTGGCTCGCGCCCATCGTCGGCGCGCCCTTGGGCTACCGACGGCGTGCGCGCCTCGGCGTGCGTTGGGTCGAGAAAAAAGGCCGCGTGCTGGTGGGCTTTCGTGAAAAGCGGGACCCTCGATTCGTCGCCGACTCGACGCGCTGCGAGATCCTGGCCGGCGGGGTCGGGACCTGGCTCGAGGCGCTGGCCGAGCTCATCGCCACGCTCTCGATCCGCGCATCACTGCCGCAGATCGAGGTCGCCGTGGGCGACGCGGGCCTGGCCTTGGTCTTTCGCGTGCTCGAGACCCCGAGCGAGGCCGACCGCGCGGCGCTGCGCGAGTTTGGGCGGGCCCACGGCGCTCGCATCGATCTGCAGCCCGGCGGCCTCGACACGGTCGCGCCCATGGACCCCGACGCGGATCCCTGGCTGAGCTACCGCCTCGAAGCGCACGACCTCGAGCTTCGCTTTTTGCCCACCGACTTCATTCAGGTCAACGCCGAGGTCAACGCCAAGATCATCGAGCGCGCCCTCGAAGAACTTCAGCTCGAACCCGAACACCGGGTCCTCGATCTCTTTTGCGGGCTCGGAAACTTCACTTTGCCCTTGGCCCGCAAAGTCGCGCGTGTCGACGCGGTCGAAGGCGCGGCGGCCTTGGTCGAGCGCGGCCGAGACAACGCGGCACGAAACGGGATCGACAACGCCCATTTCGCGGCGCAGGACCTCTACGGCGATCCGGCCTCCGGGGCCTGGACGCGCGAACGCTACGATCGCGTCTTGGTCGACCCGCCGCGCACCGGGCTGCGCGAAGCCTTGGATCCCATCGCCGCCTTGCGGGCGCCGCGGCTGGTCTACGTCTCGTGTTCGCCCGCCAGCTTGGCCACCGACTTGGCCGCGCTGGTCAATCGGCACGGCTACGTGCTCGAGGCGGCCGGAATCGCCGACATGTTCACGCACACCGCCCACGTCGAGAGCATCGCGGTGCTGCGCCTCGACGGGTCGAGCTGGGCTCAGCCGCCGGGGCCGCCCGACAAGACGACGTAGGCCGCCGGGACGGCGATGCCCAGCGCGACGAAGACCCAGCCGCGCCCACGCAGGCCCTTTTTGCCCGGCAACATGAACAGGCCGGAGGTGGCCAAAAAGAGCAGAAAGATCGCGTAGCCGTCGGCCACGTAGGTCCACGCCTTCTTGCCGCGGTTGAGGTGCAACCAGTTGGCCACGCGTAAGAAGAAGCGAGGCTCGCGGCCGCGGTCGAGGGCCTCGCCGGTGGCCAGGTTCACGATGACTTGGCGGGTGCCCTCGGCCCCGTAGATCAGCTCGAGCTCCTCTTCGGTGCGGTAGCTGTCGCTGAGCGCGCCCTCGATCTCGAGCTCGCGTGCGACCAGGGCCCCCGCCGCGGCGTCGTCGGGGGGGATATCGGCTTCGAGCTTCACCGTGCGCTCGAACTCGTCGAAGTTCGGCTCCCAGTCGGCGATGTGGTTCACGGCCAGGCCGCTGAGCGCGTAGATGACGGTCAGCCCGACGGCGAAGTAGCCGACGTCTCGATGCAAGGCGCGCAAGGTGGGGCGCCAGCGTCGCTTCTTCTTGGCTTTGGCCTTGGGGGCGGTTGTGGACGGTGGGTGGGGGGACTCATCCATAGCGTTCCTCTCGCCAGGGGTCGGCGTGGTTGTGGTAGCCGCGGATCTCCCAGTAGCCGGGCCAGTCGCGTTCGTCGAAACGGATCCCGGTCAGCCACTTGGCCGACTTCCAAAAGTAGAGCGAGGGGACGAGGGCGCGGGCCGGCGCACCGTGGCGCTGGGCGAGCTTCTCGCCTTCGAAGCGGTGGGCGACCAGGCTGTCGGGGGCGAGGGCCTCGTCGAGACGCAGGTTCGCCGTGTAGCCCTTGGCCGCCTCGAAGATCACGTGCCGCGCCTCGGGGCGCACGCCGGCCATCTTC
>JAUIJR010000458.1 GCA_030431075.1 Polyangia bacterium
TCTTCTCGCTGCTGTACTACGGGATCTTCGTCCCCAACACCGCCTTGGCCAAGCTGGGCACCGGGATCCCGGGCGACGAGCGTTGGATGCAAGGGGTGATGTACGCGCTCACCACCCTCATGCGGGACCCCGTGCTCCCATTGATCTGCGGGCTGGGCATCGCGGTCGGGCTGCGCCGCGACGGAACCCGGGGCCTCGCGTCTGGAGTCGCGGCGTACCTGGTCTACGTCCTTTGGATCGGCGGCGACTTCATGATGGGCCGCTTCTTCACGGTGCCCGCCTTCGCCAGCACGCTGATCCTCGCGCGCACGCTGGCGCGCATCGAAGCTCGGCCGTCGCGGCGCCTGGCGGGGGCCCTGCTCGCGAGCACGGCCCTGCTCGCCTTGGGGAGTCCACGTCCGACCTGGTCGGTCCCCAGCTCGAAAAAAGCTCCGCCCGGCTCGAAAGACGAACGGGGCATCGCCGACGAGCAAGCCTTTTGGTATCCGGCGAGCGGCCTGCTGGGGCGCACACTCGAAGCTCCGGGCATCAGTTCCAAGTATCGCGACAAAGGCGAGGCCGAGCTCCCCGGCGGCGTCTCCAAGCGCGGTTCGGTGGGCTACTTGGGGTATTTCGCCGACCCCAGCGCCCACATCGTCGACTGGTTCGCGCTCACCGATCCCTTGCTCGCTCGCCTGCCGGCCAAGCGCGCGGTCCCCTGGCGACAAGGACACTTCACGCGAAAGATCCCAGAGGGCTACATAGCCAGCCTCGAGCACGGCGACAACCGGATCGAAGATCCGAAGCTCGCAAAGATGTACGACGACATCGTGCTGGTCACGCGCGGCCCGCTCTTCTCGTCGGAACGTCTGGCTGCGATCTGGCGGCTCAATACCAAGTGGCGGGACAGTCACGAACGCTTCGCGTCCTTCCGCTACCCGGCGAAGAAGAAGGTGAAGCTCGCCGACGGAGGCTCCAAAGCATCGAGCTTCGGCCCCTCGGGCCTATGGATATCGACCGGCAAGCGGGGCGAGGCAAGTCGCTTCGTCGTCGAGTTGACGGGGCCCGCGGCATACTCCATCTCTTTTCGGAAGAAGGGCAAGATCCGCGGCGAGGTCGAAGTGTCCGTGTTCGGCAAGGGCGGCTTCGAGTCCATCGAAATCGAGCTGAGCGAAGGCGCACGGGAGAGTGGCTACGACACGATCGTGATCTTGCCCCTACGGGGCAAGAAGTCGACTTGGCGTGCGCGTCGCTTCTCGCTCGAATGAACGAGGCTCAGCCGGTGGCCGCCGGCATGCGCGTGGGGTTGTAGCAGGGACTCGAGTAGGGGTCGTAGTACGCGACCCAACGGACCGTCTTGCTCGGGTCGGTGCCGTTTTGAATGAAGTCGGTCGACAAGATGAAGCGCTGCGCCATGCTGCGGTTGACCTTGGGGTTTCGACCCGCGCTTTGCACCCGCTCCGCGAAGGCGAGGTAGACGCGACGATCGATCTGGAGGCCGCGTTTGTCGAACCACTTGGTGAGGCCGTCGACCAACTTCAGGCTCGCCGGCGTGAGGCCGGCGAGGTCGACCTCGGGCGCGATCGGAGCCTCCGCGGGCTCGCCGGTGTCGGCCTGATCGTCCGCTGCGTCGCCGCTACGGGAACTCCACCACCATGCGCCGGCACCGATGGCTACGGCGCTGGCCCCGGCGATGGCAAACGCGCGGCGATTCAGTCGCGGCCCGGTGCCGCCCTTTGTTTCGTCGTTGTGATCCACCATGAGGTTCAGTCCGCCCTTGCGGCGCCTTCGGCCCACCAGCGATCGGCGGCCCACAATGAGAGGGCCGAGATCGGGAGCGAGGGGTTGGCCACGAAACCGGTCGGAAAGGCACTCCCGCCGAGCACGATCAGGTTGCGCACGCGGTGGTGCACGAGGTTGCGGTCGACGACGCTGGTCTTCGGATCGTCGCCCATGCGAGCGGTGCCCAAGATGTGGCCCTCGGTCTTGCGAAGCCCCCGCAGGACGATGCGGTCCACGCCGAGGGGTTCGAAGGTCTGCTGCAGGTCCGTCTTCAGCGTGTCGAGGGCCCGCTGCGCGTATTCGGAGTGACCGTGCCACTCGATCCGGGGGCGCTCGGGCCGGGCCGGATCGAGGAGCACGCGGTTTTGTGCTTGCGGAATGTCCTCGAGCACGGCCGTGGCGTTCAAGGTGTTGAGCCACTTGCCCGCCTCCATGCGGACAAATGGGCCGCTCCAGGTTTCGATCAGCATCGCGGCCTTCTCGCTTCGTCTGTCGCCGCGGGCGAATTCCCACAGATGCCCGGTCACGCTGGTGCTGCCCGGATGATTGGCGCGCTCGCTGAGCAAGACCCGAAAGTTCTCGCCGACCTGCTCGTGCAGGTAGCGACCCACGACGTCGTCGTCCAGATGCGATTGCAGCAAGATGTGCGGATTGAAGATGGCATTGGCGCCGAGGGCGACGAGCGCGGCCTCATCGGTCGCCTCCCCGCCGTCGCCCTGGTGGCGGACCCCGTGCGCCCGGCCGTCGGTGTGCTCCACGGCCAAGACCTGCCGCCCGAAGCGAATCTCCACCCGGGGATCCGCGAACACCGACGCGAGCCCGTTGAGCACGGTGAACTTCGCGTCGATCGGGCAGTTGTTGCAAACCGTGTTGGCGCAGCACTTCGGGCGCCCGCCTTCGACGCGGCGGCTCGCGCGGGCGGTCGGGCAGGCGACGAAGGTCTCGGGATAGAGTTCGACCAGATCTCGATCGACCGAGGAGAGCTCGTGGGCGGCCTGCGGGTAGGGGCGGCTGCGTGGGGAGAGCGTGCGTTCGGGCCCGGCGACCTGGATGACCTCCTCGGCCTCACACAGGTAGGGCTCGAGGTCGGCGTAGCGGATCGGCCAATCCAGGCCCACGCCGTAGCGGGAAGCGAGCTCGAAGTCCTCTTCCAGCGGACGCGGCGTGTTGCCGAACCAGATGTTGGAGGTCCCCCCGAACGCGGGAGCGTAGATCCAGCGCTTCTCTTTACGCGCGGGATTGGCGTAGGTCTTGCGTCCGAGTTGAGTGACCTTGCCGCGATTTTGGGTGTGCCACGCGTGATCGTGCCGCTCACCACGCTCGAGCACGAGCACTCGCGCACTGGCGGGGGCTTTGGCGAGCCAGCCCTTCAAAAAGAAGGCCGATGCGAAGCTGCTTCCGACGGTGATGAGGTCGTAGGGCTGGGCCATGTGGCGAAACGCCGATCGATGAGGAAGGCGCGGCCAGATGGTAACGGATCTGGGTCGCGCTGCCCGCGTGGCGGGCATACAGGTGGATTCGCGTGCCATCCGCTGGTCGATGCACGTCGGAGCGGTTCTGGACGACGTGGATCGCCTGCCCTGTGGCCGGTGTCCGCCTTCGAACTCTCGACCTCACGCCGCGGCTCACCGTCGCTGCGCTCTCCACACGCTAGGATGGTCGACACGAGGCAACGATGAGCGAGAAAAGCGGATACCCCCACGGCACCTTCTCTTGGATCGATCTGGCGGCGAAGGACATGGCCGCCGCAGCCAAGTGGTACGCGGAGATCTTCGGCTGGGACTACGTGCAAGACCCGGCCTCGGACATGCCCTACGGAATGTTCATGCGTGACGGCAAGATGCTGTGTGGCCTCGGCGAGCTGAACGAGGAGATGAAGCAGGCGGGCGTCCCGCCGATGTGGAACAGCTACGTCAACGTCGACGACGCGAAGGCGCTCGAGGCCAAAGTGACCGAGCTCGGCGGCAGCGTAGCGATGCCGACGATGCAGATCGCCGACTTCGGGGCCATGGCCTTTTTTGTGGATCCGGCCGGCGGCAACTTCGGCGTGTGGCAACCCGGCACCCACAAGGGCGCGCAGCTCGTCAACGAAGACGGCGCCTACACCTGGAACGAGCTGCTCAGCCGTGACGTCGAAAAGGCCAAGCGCTTCTACGTCGAACTCTTCGGCTGGGAGGTCGGCGAGGCACCGGGAGCGGGCGGCATGCCCTACACCATGTTCAAAAACGAGGGCGAGATGAACGCGGGCATGATGGCCATGCCTCCCCAAGTGCCCGCGCAGATCCCCAGCTACTGGGGCGTCTACTTCCAAGTCGCCGACCTCGCGGCGACCGTCGAAAAGATCAAAGCCACCGGCGGCGAACTCCACGTGCCGCCCATGGAGATCGGGCAGGGCACGATCGCCTCCGTGGCTGACCCGCAAGGCGCCGCCTTCTCCTTGATTCAGCCCAAGGGCTGAGA
>JAUIJR010000030.1 GCA_030431075.1 Polyangia bacterium
CGACCCGGATACGCAGCGCTCCTTGCGAGCGCTCGAGTCGCTGCGCGTGCTGCCGGTGCGCGAGACCATCCGTACCGCCGATCGAGACTTGCGCACCGAGGCCCTGGCCTTGGCCGATGCCCTCGAAGTGCCGAGCCAAGAGTCGCGGCGGGTCATCGGGCACCTGCGAGACGGGGCCGACTTTTTTGGCCTCGAGGCCCTGGCGCCGCTTTTTCACGAGCGCATGGCGCCGCTGTGGGAGTTCATCCCCGGCGAGGCGCGCTGGTTCGTCGACGACGCCGCAGCCCTCGAGGCGATGGCCGAGCGCCAAGACGAGCACTTGCGTCACGCCTGGGCGCGCGCCGTGGCCGACAAGCGCTTGGTGTGTCCGCCCGAGGCCTTCTTCGTCGAGGCCGAGGCGATGCGCGAGCGCCTGCACGAAGCGGCCGCCATCGGGGCGCGCGTGGATCTCTACGACGCCGAGGCCCCCTCGTCGCGTCAGCTCGTTCGCATCGACCAAGAGAGCAACCTCGAGCTGCGCACCGCCCTCGAACGCGCGCGCGGCGAGAAGACGGGGACGATCTTGCAGCCCTTGGTCGACGCCATCGAGGCCCTGTCGCCCGATCCGAGCGCGCGGCCGGCCGCACCCGCCGGCTGGCGCATCGTCTTGGTGGCGCCCAATCCGACCCACGCCGAGCGTCTGGTCAGCCTGCTTCGGGGCTACGGACTTCGCCCCGAGTTGGTCGATCCCGAGAACGAGGAGGTCGGGGCGCTGTGGCGCTCGACCGAGGGCCTCGGGCAAAGCGAGCTCTTGGTCGTGCCCGGCTCGGTGAGCGAAGGCTTTCGCTCGGCCCGCGACCGCATCTTGTTGCTCAGCGAGACCGAGCTCTTCGGGCGGGCGACCCGCCGGCGTCGCAGCAAGCGCGGACGCAAGGGCCTGAGCTCGCTGACCCAGCTGCAAGTCGGCGACTACGTCGTGCACCTCATGCACGGGGTGGGGCGCTACGTCGGCATGAGCAAGCTCGAGCTCCAGGGCACGCCCCAGGACTTCGCGCTGCTGGAGTACTCGGGCAAGGACAAGCTCTACTTGCCGGTGCATCGCCTGCACGAGATCGAACGTTTCGTCTCGGCCGAGGACAAGGCGCCCAAGCTCGACAAGCTCGGCGGCCACACCTTCGCGGCCAAGACCACCAAGATCAAACGCGAGGTCCGCCAGCTGGCCGAAGAGCTGCTGCAGATCTACGCCCAGCGCGAAGCCGAGGTCGGGCACGCCTTTCCCGAGCGCGACGACGCCTACACCAGCTTCGAAGCGACCTTTCCCTTCGAGGAGACCCCGGACCAGGGCGCGGCGATCGAGGCGGTCCAAGAGGACCTGGATGCGCCGCGGCCGATGGATCGACTGGTCTGCGGCGACGTCGGCTTCGGCAAGACCGAGGTCGCCTTGCGCGCGGCCTTTCGCGTGGCCATGTCCGGCAAGCAAGTGGCCGTGCTCGCGCCGACGACGGTCTTGGTGCAGCAGCACTTTTTGACCTTCGTCGACCGCATGAGCCCCTTTCCTTTGCGGGTGGGGGTGCTCAACCGCTTCCAAAGCGCCAAGGAACGCAAAGAGGTGGTCGAGGGCGTGCGTCGCGGCGAGATCGACATCGTCGTCGGCACCCACCGCCTCTTGAGCCGGGACGTGCGTTTCGCCGAGCTGGGCCTCGTGGTCATCGACGAGGAGCAGCGCTTTGGCGTCGCCCAAAAAGAGCGCTTCAAGAAGCTCAAGGCCAAAGTCGATGTCTTGACCCTGACGGCCACCCCCATCCCGCGGACCTTGCACATGTCTTTGTTGGGGCTGCGCGAGATCAGCTTGATCACGACGCCCCCGCACGATCGCTTGCCGGTGCGCACGATGGTCACACGCCAAAGCGACGCGGCCCTCGAAGAGGGGCTGCGGCGCGAGCTGGCCCGCGGCGGGCAGGTCTTCTACGTCGTGCCCCGGGTCCTGGGCATCGAAGAGCACGCCTTGCGGATCCGCGAGCTCGTGCCCGAGGCCCGCGTCGTCGTGGCGCACGGGCAGATGCCGGCCCAGTTGCTCGAAAAGACGATGGTCGACTTCCTCGAGCACCGCGCCGACGTGATGGTGGCGACGACCATCATCGAGTCGGGTCTCGACATCCCGCGCGCGAACACCATGTTCATCGCGCGCGCCGACATGTTCGGCCTGGCCCAGCTCTACCAGCTGCGTGGACGCATCGGTCGCAGCAAGCTGCGCGCCTACTGCTACTTGATGGTGAACTCCCTCGAACGACTCTCGCCGGACGCGAAGCGCCGCCTCGAGGCCATCGTGCGCAACGCCGAGCTCGGCGCGGGCTTCAACGTGGCCAGTCAGGACCTGGAGATCCGCGGCGCCGGCGACTTGCTCGGACGTCGGCAGCACGGAAACATCGCGGCCATCGGCTTCGAGGCCTACGCGCGTATCTTGGCCGAGGCGGTGGCCGAGCTGCGTGGGAACCCCATCGCCTCGGAGCTCGACCCGGAGCTGGTCTTCGACTTGCCGGCCTTCTTGCCCGACACCTACGTCGACGACACGGGCCAGCGCCTGGACTTTTACCGGCGCATGTCGGGGGCCACACGCGCCGAGGAGATCCGCGAGGTCATGGCGGAGCTGCACGATCGCTTCGGCGAGCTCCCCGTGGAGGCCCGACACTTCGGGCACTTGATGATCGCCAAGAGCTACGCGCGGCGCTTGCGGGCCTCGGCCATGGAGATCAAAGGGGAGCGCGCGACCTTGCGAGTCGACGAGGCCTCGCCGCTGTGGGGACGACGCCAAGGGGAGGGAGCCTTCGCCCCGGCCAGCCGCGATCGCTGGGTGATGCCGCTGTCGGCCCGCACCGGCGAGGACTGCTCCAAGCAGCTCGAGGAACTCGCGCGAGGTCTGCGTGAGTTGAGCACGGCGCTGGGGGTTTGAGGCCCAGGGCGCGCTTCGATGCGCATCTCGGCCGCCGATCCCGCCGAAGTGCGGGGATTGCGGGCTGTCGCGAGCGGGCGAGCTTGTGTAGCTTTCGCGCCATGCAGTGCAATCGGATGGGTCGATGGAGTCTGGCGCTGAGCTTGGCCGCGGCTTGCAGCTTCGACGCGACCGGGCGCCCGGCGGAGGGGACGGAGGACTCGAGCGGAGACGAGGAGAGCTCCGACTCCGGCGGAAGCTCCGCGTCGAGCGAGAGCGATGCGAGCACCGGGTCGAGCGAGTCCGACGCGAGCTCCGGCACCACCCAAAGCACGGGAGACGGAGACGGAGATGGCGACACCGCCACGGGTGATGGCGATGGTGATGGCGATGGAGATGGCGACGGAGATGGAGATGGCGACGGCAGCACGGGCGATGGAGATGGAGACGGCGATGGCTGCACCACCGACGACTTTGAGCGAACCCTCCATGTCGCCGACGCGACGGTGACCGCACCGATGATGGTCGCGAGCGCCGGGGTGGGGGACTTCGCCTACTCGGTGGTCGAAGGCGAGGGCGAGGTGCTCTTCTTGTGGGATGAGCCCTGTCCGCGCGAGATGTACTTGTGGGGCCTCGTCTGGGACTCGCAGCCCGGGGCGACCAACAATGACCCCGACAGCTACTGGGTCTCCCTCGACAGCGGGCCCGAGATCCAATGGGTCTACGGCTGCACTTCCGGCGGCACCGCGCCCGGCTGGAGTTGGCAGCCGCTGACGATCCCCGAGGACAATCCGATGGGTGGGTTTTGTGACAGCGTCTCGCGCGCAGTGCTCACCGTGCCAGCGGGCACGCACACCATTCGCCTGCGAAACCGGGAGTTTGCGCCCGCGGTTGACGAGTCTGCGGCGGTCGTTCGACTCTTGTTGACCACGGACTCCGAGCGGGTCCCGATGCTACCCGGCGATTGAACCCATGGCGCGTATCGTTCTGATGAGCAGCTTGGCCCTGGCCGTCGGCACCTGTGCCGGCAAAGAGCCAGCCACGCAGTCACCAGAACCTGCGCCGCCGGTCGCCAGCGTCGCGGTCGACACCCCCGCACCAAAGGCCGCCCCCGTCGCGGCCGCGCCGGCCGCCGATGCCTCGGCTGAGCTCGCAGCGGCCCCTGATTTCGAGGATGCCGAGGGCGCCGAGCCGGAGGCGCTCCCCGAAGTCGAAGTCCCGGATCTCGACGACAAAGTGCGCGAGCGGATCTTGGCCGTGCAAGCCCTCGTGGTCGAGAAGGCCAACAAGCACGGGGTCGATCCGGCGCTGCTCAACGCGATGATCTGGGTCGAGTCCAAGTTCGATCCCAAAGCGCGTGGTCCCGCCGGTGCCCAGGGTTTGATGCAGCTGATGCCCAAGACGGCGCGGTCTTTGGCCGGTCGCCTCGAGCGCAAGTCCAAGCCCTACGACCCCGACTTCAACATCGACGCAGGGGCCTTGTACCTCGCGCGCTTGCTGCGTCGCTTCGACGGCGACGAGGCCCTGGCGCTGGCCGCTTACAACCGTGGGGTCGGCCGCGTCGCGGGCTGGGTCGAAGCCGGCGAAGAGATTCCCGAGCGGACCTTGGGCTACATCGAGCGCGTCCAAGGCGCCCGCGACTGGCTGCGGGTCTTCGTCGCGCAGGAAGCGGCGAGCGACGCCGTGGCGCAGCCTCCGGAGCCCGCGCCCATCGACCTGGCGCAGGGCCTGAGCGCCTGGCTCTCGCGCCTGGGCTGATCGTCTCGGCGGCGATATAGTTCGCGGGTGCAGCGTGCACTCGCCTTCTCGCTCGTCTTTGGCGCGCTCGTCGGCTGCGAGGCGCGCCTCGAGGGAGTCCCCGAGGGCGCGCTCGCTCGGGTGGGGGACCGCGTGCTCGAAGTCGAGGACCTCGAGGGGGTGCAAGCGAACTTGGGCGCCTATGGCCAGGCTCGCTTTTCGGGGAGCGACGGCAAAAAGGCGATGCTCGAGGGGCTGATCGTCGAGACCCTGCTGGACATCGAAGGGCAGCGGCGGGGACTGGAGCTCAACCCGCGCATCGAGTGGGCGCAGCTCGAAGAGCTCGCTCGCTTACAGCGCTCGGCCGAGCTCGAGCGTCGCGTGCCCACCCACGCCGTCCGCGAGGACCAAGCGGCCCTGCGCGCGTGGTACGACGCCCACCTCGAGCGCTTCAGCGATCCGGAGCGCCGCTCGGTTCGCATGGTGAAGTTCGCGACGATCGACGAGGCCGACACCGCGTGGGCCAAGGTCCAAAGTGGCGAGGCGCAACTCGAAGACTTCGGCGAGGTCGTACGCACTCCGCTCGCCGCCCGCGACGACGAGCGCTACCCCGCCTTTCATCGGCTCTTGTTCGCGCCGCAGCTCGAGGCCGGATCGCTCTTGGCCCTGCCGATCTACGCGAGCGAGGCGATGTGGGTCGCGCAGGTCGACCTCATCGAGCCGGCGAAACCACGCGCCTTCGAGGATCCGGCCGTGCAAGAGGCGCTGGTCTCGGCCGTGCGCGCGCCAAAGGTCGAGGCGGCCGAGGCCGAGTTGCTCGAAGAACTCGCCGCCCGCTACCCGGTCGCGCGTTGAGAGCCGTCGATCCTCAGGCCCAGGTCAGCCGAAAGACGCCGTAGCCGAGTTCGCCACCGCCTTCGACGAGCTCGATCTCGACTTGTTTGGCCCGCGTGAACTCGAACACGCGGCTGATGGTCCCGTGCTGGTAGGCCCAAAAGGTCTCGCTGCGGTTGACGACGCCGTCGAGTCGGACGAGGGCTTCGCGCTCTCCGGTGATCTCTGCGCTCATCGTCCCGTTCTCGGTGTAGGTCGACCAGATCAGTGGTGCACGCTTGACGATGGTCTTGGGGGTGGCGAGACGAACGAGCACTTTGTAGGTGGTCGTCATGTCGCGCTCCATCTGTCGTCGGCCGAGCTCCTTGAACTGCGCTTTGCTCATGACGCCGGACAGCGCTCGCATCACGGCGGCGATCTGCGCGTCG
This sequence comes from Polyangia bacterium, assembly GCA_030431075.1. Lineage (GTDB taxonomy): Bacteria > Myxococcota_A > Polyangia > Nannocystales > Nannocystaceae > JAUIJR01. Next base: position 5,908 of record JAUIJR010000030.1, read on the forward strand.
TCGACCCAACTCGTCGACAGCGGCGGGTGGGTGAACAGACGCTGCGCGTCTTCGGGCATGCCCGCGATCACCCGCTCGAGGGTCTCGGCGTCGAGCATCTCCCGCAGGATGTCGATGAAGGTGAGGATCCCGCTCGCCTTGGCGCGAGGTTTCGGCGCGTCGCTCACCCGCCCATGGTGCCACGAGCGGGCGCAGCGGCTAGAGCGCCCCAAAATGGCCAGGGCCGGGGCCCCATGAAGCCGGGATGCACCGGGATGCCCAGGCCACGCCCAGGCCACGCGATGGCCACCCCATGGCTTGTTCCGCGTGGCCGTGCCGGCTATACCCAGCCCGTGCAGTGGCTCACGAGCCTGGCGCTGAGCGCCCTTGTCGCCGGCCCAGCCGCCGCGCCCGCCGCGGCGGCGGCAGAAGGCGGGGCGGTCACCCTCGATCGCATCGTCGCGGTCGTGAACGACGAGCTAATCTTGCAAAGCGAGCTCGACCGCGCCGTCGACACCGATCCCTTCGTGTTGGCCGAGCTGCAAAAGCTCGGCAGCAGCGCGACCCCCCAGCAGCTCGAGATCAAGCGCCGCGAGCTGCGGGCCGAAGTGCTCGACCAGCTCATCACCACCCAGCTGATGCTGGCCGAGGCGCCCCGTTTTCAGCTGACGGCCAGCGACCAAGACGTTCAGAGCTATCTCGAGAACCTGGCCGCGCGCAACAACATGGCCAGCGTCGACGAGCTGCGCAAAGCGGTCGAGTCGAGCGGGCAGTTCGGCACCTGGGCGGAGTACAAGCAAAAGCTCCGCGAAGAGATCCTGATCTACAAGGTGCAGAACGTTCTCGCCGCGCCGGTCGTGACCGACGCCCAGGTGCGCGAGCGCTACCGCATGATGTCCAAGGGGGAAGAGGCGAAGGTCCTCGCCTTGCGCTACGTCTTCAAGCCGGCCCAGGCGACGGCCGCGGCCAAAGACGCCGCCTTGTCCGAGGCCAAGCAGGTGGCGCGGCGCCTGGGGGCCGGGGAAGACCCTGCCGCCGTCGCCGAGAGCACGGGGCGACCGGCCGAAGAGCAAATGCTCACCCGCCGCGAGGTCGCGCCCGCCATCGGCGACGCGCTCTTCGCCGGCAAGCCGGGCGAGATCGTCGGGCCGCTGCCTTCGGGGCAGGGTTTCGTCGTGTTCATGATCGAAGAGGTGAAAGCCAGCGACCTCGTCGGCTTCGAAGAGGCCAAGGACGGGCTGCGCGCCCAGCTCGAAGCCGAAGCCATCGAAAAAGGCGGGCAGGAGCTTCGGGAGCAGCTTCGTGCGCGCGCCCACATCGACATTCGCCTCTAGCTCCCGGCGGGGGGCCAAACGGGGGGCCAAACGCGTGGCTAAAGTTGCGGCCGTCGGCCTCGGCTTGGCCGCCTGGCTCTCGGCGTGTGGGGGGACGCCACCCAGCGTGGAAGCCTGGGACGCCACCACCGGCGAGTCGGCGCCGCCGCGCTATCGATACCTGCACCTCGCCGCGGCCGAGCCGGACGCAGAGCGGCAAGAGGCGAGCTTGCTCGAACGCCGCCTCGCCGCCTTCGCCCAAGAGGTCGAGCGTCGCAAGCGAAAGGGCCGGGTGCCGCCGCCGCTCTACCTCGATCAGTCGAAGCTCGAGGCGGAGCTCGAGAAGATCATCGTGGAGATCGAAGAGGACGCCGACGTCGCCGTCCACGTGCGCGACCTGATCGGGGGGCATGTCGTCTACGACCACTGGGGTGACGCGATGCTCAACCCGGCGAGCAACCACAAGATCGTGACCTCGGCCGCCGCCATCGATCTTTTGGGCCCCGACTACACCTTCGAGACCTGGTTCGCCGTCCGCGAGGGGACCCTCTACGTGCGCGGCGAGGGCGACCCGACCTTGGACGAAGAGGCCCTCGGCGTCGCCATCCGGCGCGTGCGCAGTGAGACCGAGGAGGCCGCCATCGAGCGCATCGTCATCGACGACACCGCCTTTTCGCCCGAACGCCTCGCGCCGGGCTTCGATGCGGGCGGAGAGGGGGCCTCGTACCAGGCGCCCTCGGGTGCCTTGTCCTTGAACTTCAACACGGTCGAGGTCCTCGCCTACGCGGTGAAGGGGGCGCGGCGGCCCGGCGTCGTGGCCAGCCCCAGCTCGACGCACCTCGAGATCGACAACCAGGCGCGCGTCGGCAGCAAGACGCGGCTGACCATTCGCACCAGCCTCGATGGCGAGGGCGACGAGGCCCGCACGCGCGTCGAAGTGCGGGGCACCATGGCCACGGGCGGACGCGCGGTGGTCGAGCGCCGGCGGATCGGAGACCCAGGCTTGTACACGGGGGGCGCGCTGGCGGCCCTGCTCGCAGCCGAGACGGGTGGAGCCCCGCCATCGGTGAGCCGCGGTCGCTTCCCCAGCGAGCTCGAGCCCGACTTGGTGTGGACCTCCGTGCCGCTGCAAGAGGTCGCCGACCGGGTGCTGGCCTTCTCGAACAACTTCATCGCCGAGCAGTTGCTGCGCACCATGGGCTGGCGCCTCAGCGGCGAGCCGGGCGACTGGGCGAACGGTCGCGCGGCCCTCGAGGGCTACTGGACGGCGATCGGCAACGACCCCGCGAGCTTGGTCTTCGAAAACGGATCCGGCTTGAGCCGGGGCGGGCGTATCTCGCCATCGAGTCTGGTCGACCTGATCGCCTTGGCGCAGCGACGCCATCGCGACGCGGGCTTGGTGGCGGCGCTCCCCGTCGCCGGCCAAGAGGGGACCTTGCAGGCGCGACTGCGGGGCTCGGGCAAACGCGTGCGCGCCAAGACGGGGACGATGGACGGGGTCAGTGGACTCAGCGGCGTGATCCTGGGCGAAGACGGGAGCGCGCAGATCGCCTTTTCGATCCTCGTCAATGCGCACCGCGACGCGAACATCCCCGCGGCCAAGCGTCGCCGGGTCGAAGACGCGATCGTCATGACCTTGCTCCAACACCTCGACGACTGGGAGCTGCGCTGGGCGATCGAGGTCCTGGACGGTACGACGGTCACCCCCTCGTCCGAGACACCCTGAGGGTCGCGCCCTGAGCCGTCGGACCGTGGCATGATGCGGCGGTGTCGGCCGCTCGCGTCTCGCTCGTCGTGCTCGCCTTGGGGGGTCTCGCCTGCTCGTCCAAGGACGGCGACCCGACAGGGGCGAGCCCCCAAAAAAAACAAGGCGAGGCGCCACCGGCCAGCCCCTGCAGCGTCAACGGCATGCTCTTTCGCGACACGGCGGCGACGGACTTCGAGCGATGCGGTCGCGCCGAGCTGCCGCTGGCCGGTGACGCCCGCGAGTGCGTCGAAGCGGCCATGCGCGAGCAACGGCCCTTCGTGCTCGAGCTCGCGTCGGGCGCTTTGCTCGGGCCCATGGATACGCCGGCGCTGGTGGGGGCCCCTTTTGCCGAGGGCTACGCGCTTCGCAGCTACATGCCCGAGGGGCGGGGCCGCGGCACGCGGACGCCGGTGCAGCTCGTGATGGTCAAAGAGTCTTTGCTCGAGCTCGAGCTCATGCCTCGCTTGGACGCGGCGCTGCGTTGCGTCGAGGCGCCGGCGATCCCGAGCGAGTTCGAGGGCGAGTGGATCCCGGCCAAGCCCGCGGGGCGTCGACGCGTGAACCCGCAGGCCTGTGTCGAGTGGTTCGACGCCAACGCCTTCGCCGAGAAGCCCTGGGACAGCCGCTTCGAAGCCGAGAGCGTGATGAAGTGCGACGCGAGCTAGCTTGCTCGCTCGCGGGGTCGAGCGGAGCGGCCCTCAGTTGAGGACGCCGGGGGCGCCGAGCCCAAAAGGCGCGATGTCGGCGTCGAAGCCCTCTCCCTCGTCGTCGCTCATCTGGTAGCTGCCGTGCATCGTGCCCACCGGGGTGTGCAGGGGGCACGCCGAGGTGTAGCGAAAGACTTCGCCGGGCTCGAGGCGGGGCTGCTCACCGACGACCCCCGGGCCGCGGACCTCTTGGGTCTCGCCGTTGCCGTCGGTGATGATCCAATGACGGCTCAGCAGCTGCACCGGGTTCTCGCCCGTGTTGGCGATGGTGACGCGATAGGCGAAAAACCACAGCCCTTCGTCCGGGCGGCTGCGCTGCGGGACGAAGAAGGACTCGACGGCAACGACAACGCCTTTGGTCGCGGCACGAGAGTTCCCCATGGGCGCCACTTTAGCCCCGCGAAGGGCCGCGGTCCCGCGAAGCGCCCAAAAAAGCTCGACTCAGGGGCGCAGCACCCGAAGCAGGGTCTTGCGCAGGTCGTCTTCGTCCCAGGGCTTCTTGACGAAAGCGGCGGCTCCGTTACGAAGACTCCAGTAGCGGTCGATCTCGGCCGCCATGTCCGTGACGAGCACCACCTGCGGTCCCTCGCCCTCGGCCTTGTCTTTGCGAAGCTGACGCAAGACCTGCAGACCGTGCGGCCCCTCGATGAGGATCTCCATCAACACGAGATCCGGCGCCTGCTTGCGGGCGAGCTCCAGGGCCTCTCCACCGTCGCGTGCCTCGCGGAGCTCGATCTCGAGGCCCTCACGGCTCGAGAGCTCACCGACCAAGGTGGAGAGCTGGCTGCGAGTCTCGGCGTCGCCGTCGACGATGAGAACGCGCTGCTTCGCCATGGCGGGAGACTCGAACTAGCGGGCGACGGGGGGGACGCGCTGGCGCACGACCTTGGCCTTGCCGAGGCGGTAGAGCACGCGGGCGACGGCGAAGGTGCCGGTGCGCGTGCGGCGGGCGATGTCCTTGACGGAGTGTCGTCCGTTGACGAGCTCGAGCACGGCGAGTTCCTCGGTGTCGAAGGTCTCCCGGCCCAGGCGGCTGACCTGCTCGTCGAGGCGCAGGTAGACGTCGTCGAGCTGGGGCATGTGGGGCCCCATGGTGGCCGCCGCGTCGACGCGACGCATGCCGTCGAGCAAGGCCTCGGCGACCCGCAACTCCTCGTTGCTGGCCTCGGCCACGTAGCGCACCAAGGGGTGCGGCTCGACGCTGGGCCGAAAGGAGACCCGGCCTTCGGTGAAAGCGAGCAGGTGACACGCGATCTCGCGGGCCTGGCGAAGCACGATGTGGGCGAGGTCCTCGCGGGTCAAAAAACCGCCGTCGACGAGGCGACGCCCCAAGGGACGGCCCTCGGGATCTCGGCCGATGACGTAGGCCTCGAGCTCTTCGTGACGCATGAAGTCGCCCTCGACCACGAAGCGGCCGAGCTTGAGGTCCTCGTCTTTGCCTCGGTAGGCCCCGAGGCGCAGGCGACCAGCATCGATGTAGAGCTCGCCATGGCGGTCGCCGTCGCTCACCGTGAGCACGCCGGTGACCCCCGCGTTGCCGAGCATCTCGAGCACGGCCTCCAAGCGCAGGTTTGAGAGCTCGCCTTGTAGGGCTTCGTCGCCGGCGAGCTTGGGGACCTCTTCGCTCGCCTCGATCTCGGCGAGGATCTTGGCGATCGTCGCATCGTCGAGCTCGACCTCGCCGAGTTGCTGCTCGAGGATCTGACGCAAGCGCGTCTCCCGGGCGCCGGGTTGGTGCGCCGCGCTGTCCATGTGGGCGTGGCGGTGCTCGGCGATGGTGCGCTCGACCACCTTGAGCAGGGCCGGGCTCGAAAAGGGGCGGCGGATCCGGGGCAGGCCCTCGGTGCCGGGGATCGGATCGGGGCGGCGGCGGCTCACCATCAAGATGCCGGGCAGCTGGGCCGAGCCTGGCAAGGCGACCAGGGCCGCGAGGACCCCCGCCGACTGCTTGGGGTCGGCCGAGGCGTCGAGCAAGAGGGCGGCGACGCTCTTGTCCCCCTCGGGCCCGTGGGCCTTGAAGAGGGCGACCGCGTCATCCTTGTTCGCCGCGTTCATCACCGCGTAGCCCGCGAGGCGCAGGGTCGCCGTGGCCAGCTTCGCGGTGGTCTCGTTCGGATCGAAATAGAGGATGCCGAGCTCGGTGCCGGGGCTCTGCGAGGAGGGCGCCATGCGTGGCGCAAAGAATACTCGGATTTTCGGGGCCCGTGTTAGCTTCCGGCGCATGGTCATGGGCGCCCTCACGCCCTTGTCGCCACCCCGCACCCTGGGCGACATGACGCTGCTCGCCCAGCTCGGGGAAGGCGGCATGGCGAAGGTCTACTTCGCGGCGGTGGGGAAAGGCGCGCTGGCGCGACCGGCCGCCGTAAAGCTCCTGCGCGCGGATCTGCCGGACCACGACTACCGCACGCGCTTTTTGGACGAGGCGCGCACGGTCGTTCGCCTCCACCACAACAACATCGTCGACGTGCGCGCGGCCGGCGAGGAAGAGGGGCAGCTGTGCATCGTCATGGAGGCGATCGAGGGCCGGGACCTCGCCGACGTCTGGGACCGCTGCGCCGAGATCGGGCGCGCCTTCCCCGTGCCCCTCGCCGTGCACATCGTCCGCGAGATCCTGCGCGGCCTGCACTACGCGCACACTTTCCCAGGCCTCGCGCTGGTGCATCGCGACGTCTCGCCTTCGAACATCCTGATCGACTGGGCCGGCGCGGTTCGCCTCGCCGACTTTGGCCTGGCCACCAGCACGCTCAAGCTCGCCTTGACCGTCCCCGGCGTGGTGTTCGGGAAGGTCGGCTACATGTCGCCCGAGCAAGCGCTCAAAAAGGAGCTCGACGGGCGGGCCGACGTCTACGCCTGCGCGGTGATCTTGTGGGAGCTGATCACGGGCCGCACCTTGCGCGACCCCAACGAGCACGACACCGACGACGTGGCGAGCTTCGAGGCCAAAGCGCCGAGTCATCACAGCCGGCGCGTGGACGAGAGCCTCGACGCGATCATCATGAAGGGGCTCGCGCGCAGCCGCGACGATCGCTGGCCCACGGCCGAGGCCATGATGCGGGCCTTGGGCGACTGGCTCGGGGCCCAAGCGCCCGGCACCAACCAAGAGAGCTTGGCCGACTTCATGGAGAGCTTGTTCGCCGGCGCCCGCGAGATGGAGGCGGAGCGGCGTGAGGAGCTCTTGTGCCTGGTCGAGGGCGACTCCGGCGCCTCGCGCTCGATGACCGTGATGTACGGGCGCACACCGACCCACCCGGTCGAAGACGAGGAGCCCTCGGCCTCGCAGTCGGCCGCGGTCCCGCACGTCGAGGTCGAGAACATCCCGGCCGGGACGGTGATCGCCGATCGCTACCGCGTGCTCTCGCGTCTCGGGCGCGGAGGCATGGGCACCGTCTATCTCGGCGAACACCTCACCGTCGGCCGCAACGTCGCCATCAAGGTGCTGACCCACGAGTGGTCGCGCCACGCGGGCGTGGCCCAGCGCTTTCGGGCCGAGGCCCGAGCGGCCAGCGCGGCGGGCCATCCCAACATCGTCGAGGTCTTCGACGCGGGCGAGCTTCCCGACGGGCGCTTGTTCTTGGTGATGGAGTTCTTGACCGGCCGCACCTTGTGGGAGGAGCTCCAGGCGGTGGGCCCCATGCCCGTCGCGCGGGCGTGCCGGATCTTGCGCGACGTGGCCCGGGCGGTTCGGGCGGCTCACGAGGTCGGCATCGTTCACCGCGACCTCAAGCCCGACAACATCATGATCGCCGAGCGCGACGGCGAGTTCATCAAGGTGCTCGACTTCGGCATCAGCGCCTCGGCCGAGCGCGAGGACGACGATCGACTGACCGTCGCGGGGCAGACCCTCGGCACGCCCGAGTACATGGCCCCCGAGCAGGCCCTGGGCCGCGAGGTGACGCCACTGTTCGACGTTTATGCCCTCGGCGCCATCTTCTTCGAGCTGCTCACCGGCGAGCCGCCGATGACGGGGACGAACATGGTCGAGGTGATGACGCGCAAGACGACGCAGCCCTCTCCGGCCGTGGCCAGCTTGCGACCCGAGCTGCCCGCGCGCGTGGCCAAGTTGGTCGACGACTGCTTGGCCATCGATCCCGCCAAGCGTCCGAGTTCGGTGCGCTTGTTCTTGACCCGCCTCGACGAGGCGCTGCGCGAGCTTCCGCGATCGGGCGAGCAGCCCCGGGCCCAAACGCCGGCTGCACCGGCGCCGGCGGCTGCGTCGCCAGTCGAGCGCGCGCCGGGCCGAAGCGGCGGCGTGCTGCTCGCGGCCCTCGCAGCCTTGCTGGTCGTGGGAGCCGGCGCGTGGTGGTTGACCCGCGACGCGGGGACTCCGGCCAGCGAAGCGGTCGGCGACACCCAAGGTGCAGCGGTGGCGACGGGACTTCAGGGCACGGGCGAGGGCGCGGCGGTGGATCCCGAGCCCGACCTCCCGGCGGCGACCGGCGCGTCCACGACGGCGGCCAGCGGCGCCGTCGAAGCGTCCCCCGATCTTCCGGCGCCGACCGGGCCGACTGGGCCGAGCGGGCCGAGCGGCACCACGGGGTCGACGGGCGCGCAAGCCGACGACGGCGGCAGCGAGCCTGCGACGGGGAGCCAAGCGCCGCCGGCCTACCGCAGCGCCGCGTGTGAGCGCGTGCGAAAACAAGCAGAGGACTCGGCGCGCGCCGGCGCTTGGTCGGATGTTCTCGAGCGCACGCGTCGCCGCGAGTGCTGGGCGCGCCGCAACGATCGCCTCGCCCTCGAAGCGCGCGCCCACAAAGAACTGCAGCACTTTCAAAAGTGCGTCGACGCGGGCAAAAAACACCCCGACCCGGCGATTCAGCGCATCGTCACCCTCTGCCAAAAGCGTCTCGAGGGCTGACGTGGCTTGAGTCGAGCGCCCGGGCTCGGCAAGATCCACGCATGCGTCGCTCTTTGGCTCCTTCGATTCTCGGCCTGCTCTTGGCCTGCACGGTTGCGGCTTGTGGTGAAAGTGGCGGCGACGGTGACGGCGAGACCGGCGAGGCGAGCGGGTCCGCGGGCGAGGCGGGCGAGGCCGACTCCGGCCCGACCTCCGAGTGGTGCGACCCGACCGACGACTGGGATCCGGCCTCGGCCGCCTTCGAAGAGGAGGTGCTGAGCTTGGTGAATCAAGCGCGTGCGCAGGGGGCCGACTGCGGCTCGGCGGGCAGCTTTGGCGCCGCGCCGCCACTGGGCATGCAGTCGCAGCTGCGTTGTGCGGCCCGCATGCACTCGCTGGACATGGAGGTCCGCGGCTTTTTCAACCACTCGAATCCTGACGGCGACGGTCCTGCCCAGCGCGCCGAGTTCGCGGGCTACAGCTGGTCGGCGATCGGCGAGAACATCGCCCAGGGCTATCCCACGCCGCAGGCGGTGATGGACGGTTGGATGGGCTCCGACGGGCACTGCTCCAACATCATGGGGAGCCAGTACTCGCACATCGGTGTGGGCCACTACGAGGGCAACCAGTGGACGCAGGTCTCTGGCTCGCCGCGCTGAGCCGGCGCGCGTCGACTTGAGCCCGGGGGCGTCGCGGGGCAAGATCTTCGCATGCGTCGCCCGGCTCTTCGTGTCTCCCTGATCGCCCTGACCGTCCTGGGCGGGGCGGGGCTGGTCGCCTGCGGCGACTCGGGCGCCGGGGGTCCCTGTGCGCCCACCGAGGACTGGGACGCGATGTCGACGGAGTTCGAGGAGGAGGTCTTGTTGTTGGTCAACGAGGCCCGCGCGGCCGGGGCCAACTGTGGGTCGGGAGGGAGCTTTGCGCCCACCTCCGCATTGTCGATGCAGCCGCAGCTGCGTTGCGCCGCTCGCATGCACTCGCGCGACATGGCGCGGCGTGACTTTTTCGACCACACCAACCCGGACGGCGAGGGCCCGCAGCCTCGCATCGAGCGCGCCGGCTACGAGTGGTCGACCTGGGGGGAGAACATCGCCTTTGGCTACCCCAGCCCCGAAGCGGTCATGGACGGCTGGATGGGCTCCGATGGCCACTGCTCGAACATCATGAACCCCAACTTCACCGAGATCGGCGTCGGCCACTACGAGGGCAACCAGTGGACGCAGGTCTTTGGGGCCCCGCGCTGAGTCCGCCTTGCGCCGATCCCCGCGGCGCGAAATCATGAGGGGGTGAGCCCGAAGCGAACCTTCCCCGGCGGGATGCTCGGGCTCCTCGGCGGGTTGGGGTGGCTCGGGCTCGGGGCGTGTGGGACACCGCCCGGCTCTGGACCCCGCGAGACGGGGGAGGTCGAGGAGAGCGAAGAGGGCGAGGCCGAGGCTTCGGACGACGAAGGGCCCGAGCCGGTGTGCGTGCCCGGCTCGCAACGCTGCGGCGATGTCGGCATCGAGACCTGCGCGGCGACGGGCCTCGAGTGGAGCGAAGAGGCCTGCCCGCGCTACGCGAGCTGCACGCCCTGCATCGGCGACGACGATCCCCTTTGCGAGGGGCTCGAGGTTCGCTGCACGGGCCCTTGCGATCCCGACCCCGACGCAGCGAACAGCGCGGGCTGCAGCTTCGTGACGGTGTGGCTGCCCTGGTATCGCATCAACGTCGTGCTCGACGAGACGATCGTCGTCGTCAATCCGGACCCCTCACGTGTGGCCACGGTGAGTCTGCTGCAGATTCCAAACGGCTCGCGCGACGAAGCGCCGGTCGGGGATCCCATCGAGCTCGCGCCTGGGGAGTCGGCCTCGTGGGTGATCGAGGCGCCGCCGTTCATCTCGCCGTCGACCCACTTTCGCACGGGGGGGATGTGGCGCATCGTCTCCGACCTGCCCTTGTTCGCCTCCCAAGAGGCCTTTCCCTACACCCAAGGCGGCCCGCAAAGCTGGCAGGGGGCGAGCTTGACCCTGTTGCCGGAGCTCAGCTTTCGCGGGGATTTCGTCGTCCCCTCGGCCGAGAAAAAAAAAGACGAGTTCGCGGCCGAGCCCTACTTCGTCGTCATCGCCCTCGAAGACGACACCGAGCTCAGCTGGGTCCCGACGAAGAACACCAGCGGCGACGGGGCACCCGTGCCGGCCGTCGACGCGGGCGAGGAGGGCAGCTTGCGCCTCAACCGCTACGACCAGGTGATGGTGCACTCCAAGCGCATCCAAGACGGCGGACTGATCGACTTGTCGGGGACACGTCTGCACAGCGACAAGGCCGTCGCCGCCTTCTCGGGCGTGCCCTGTGCGCAGCCCGTGCTCAGCGCGCGAAGCTGTGATCCGCTGATGGAGCAGCTGATCCCGATCCCCTACTGGGGACGCAGCTACGTTGTGCCCCCGCCGCTCTCACGTTCGTCGGCGCAGCGCGAGGAGCTGACCTTGCTGCGCTTGTTCGCCGCCGACGGACCCATGGAGATCCGCGAGACCAGCGGTTCAGGGCAAGGGCCATGGAGCTTGGACGCGCGCGGGGATTTCGTGGCGCTCGAGTTACCGGCGGACCGCGGCTATGTCTTCGAAAGCGAGTCGGCCTTCATGGCCGTTCAGTACCTCGACATCTTCGAGCGCAACTCGCCCAACGGGGTGCAAGCGCTCGTCCATGGCGACACGGCCATGGCCCAGGCCGTGCCCACGGAGCAGTACCTCGAGCACTACGCCTTCGCGACCTCCGCCGCGTGGGGGAGCTACGCCTTGGTCTTCGTGCGCGCGGCCGGGGGCCCAGAAGTGGAGCTCGACGGCGTGGCCTTGAGCTCGGCCGCGAGCTGGAGCGCATTGGGGCCTTGGGAGTGGGCGGTGCTCGAGTACCCGGCCTTCGACGCGTCGCATCTCGCGCGCAGCGAGGCGCCCTTCGGGCTGAGCATCCACGCCTTTGGCGACGCCGGAAATCCGCCCGGAGTCGACGGGGCGACCACCGCCGGCGCGCGCCCGGCCGGGCTCGGCGTGCAGTCTTTGACCACTCCCTGAGCCCCGACGGGGCACCCGCGGCAAAGGGCCGCTCCTTTCTTGCAAGGCGGCGCGCGACGTGGTGTTTTGATCCCCGTTCCCGTGGCCCCGGCGCGCGCAAACTCCCACTCGCTTCGCGCTCCTGCGCTCTCGCTTCCGCTCGTCTTCGCCCTCACCGTCGCGGCGTCGTCGGGGCTGGTCGGGGACACTCAGGCGGCGCCGCCCGAGGACGCGGCGGCGCCCAGCACCAGCCCCGAGGTCTTGCACATGCGCACGGCCCTCGAACTCGAGGTGCCCGAGGACGAAGCCCAGGCCCTCGAGTCCCGCTGCAGCTCCGAGCTGCGCGACCTCTTTTTGAACCGCTCGGTCCTGCCGGGCGAAGCCGACGACCCGGAGATTCGCGTCGAGGTCGAGGCCTACGAGGACCTCGACAACCCGGGCTATCGCGCGCGCGCCGTGGTCATCGAGAAGGGCGCACCGGTCGAAGGCAGCGCCCGCGAGATCGAATGCGAGCTGTGCACGCACGGCGAGCTCGCCGGCAAGCTCCGCGTCGAGGTCGAGTTGATCCTGGAGTTTTGGCGCAGTCGAAGCCCCGAGCCCGCAGCGACCGGGCCCAGCGGCGAAGAGGGACCCCCCGCGCCGACGGGAGCCGACCCTGCCACGGGGCGCGATGGTGGCCGCCGTGGCTTGGGCCCGCTCGGCTACGCGGGGGTCGGAGTCGGCGCCGTGGGTCTCGTGGGCATCGGCGTCGGTGCGGCTTTGGTGCCGCGCGGGGTCGAAGCCCAAGGGCCCGACTTTCTCGACGCCAAAGACCACCGCAAGCCGGGGCTGGCCGCGATCGGTGTCGGCGTGGGCGCCTTGGTCACGGGCGTGGTCTTGATCGTCGTCGATCGGGTCAACGCCAAAAAGCAAAAAGGGGCCGAAGCGCGTCGTGGCTTCGACCCCGTCTTGCGCTTTTAGTCGCGCCTCGCGTCACTCTCGAACGGCGCGCAGGTGAGGCTCGGCGCCTCGCGCCTCGGCCAGAGCGGCGAGGCGGGTGACCTCGCGCTGCAGGTGGGCGATCCGGCTCTCGTAGGCCTGACACTGCTGCTCGAGATTGCCGATGATCTGTCGCGCCATCTCCATCTCGGCTTCGTACTGGGCGACCGTGGCCATCGCGTCGGCCGGCGGGGCCGAGTCGCGGGGACGCGAGTTCGCGGCCAGCTCGGCCTGCATCGACTCGGCGGCGTTGGCGGCCTCGTCGTAGGCACGGCGAGCGCCTTCGAGGTCGCGTTGCAGCGCGAGGATCTCGACGCTTTGGGCCTCGAGCTGAGTTTCGAGCTCGCGGACCTTTTCTTTGGCGAACTCGAGCTCGCTCTCGGCCGAGCTTGCTCCGCCTTGTTGGGCCTGAAGCTGGGCGCGGGTGGCCTCGAGCTCGCGCTGAAGCTCGTCGCGGCTGGCGCGAAGCAAGTCGTTCTCGGCGTGGAGCTGACCTTCGGCTTCGAGGGCCTCCTCTTCGGCCCGCAGCTGTAACTCGGCCGCGGCCGAGAGCTCGTCGAATTCGGCGCGCAAGCTGGCCTCCGTCGCTTGGAGGGCCTCGAACTCGGCCTTTTGGCGGGAGGTCTCTCCCAGCACGCGACCGAGCTCGAGCTCCATGTTGGCCATTCGCTCCGCGGCCTGGTCGAGCTGCGCGCGCTGCTCGGTCATCAGCTCTTCGGCTTGTTGTTGGCTCTGGAAAAGGGCCTGCTCCGCCGCGCTCGCGGCCTGAAGGGTCTGCGCGAGCTCGTGCTCGAGGCGCTCGACCTTGGTTCGCTGTGCGCTCTCGGCCGCCGTCAGCTGGCTTTTGAGGTCTGCGTTTTCGCTGCGCGCTCGACCGAGCTCGTGCACGAGTTCGGCCGACCGTGCCTCGGCATCGTCGGCCGCGCGTTGCACCGAGTTGGCGCGCTCGGTCTCGGCGTCGGCACGACTGCGGGCTTCGCCGAGCAAGACCTGCGTCTGCTCGAGCTGCGCCATCGCTTCGTCGGCGACGCGCGCGTCTTCGAGGCTGGCGGCGATCTGGCTTTGTGCCTCGCGCAGCCGGTTCCGGATCTGCCCGTTCTCGGCGTCGAGGCTCCCGACGCGGTAGCGAAGCTCTTCGAGCTCACGGTCGATCTCGGCCCGGGCCGCCTCTCGAGCCTCGGCGCGGGCTTGCTCGGCGCGAAGTTGCTCGAGCTGCGCGTCGCGCTCAGACAGTTGTGCCTCGCGTTCGGAGAGCTGCGCGCGCAGCTCCTCGCCCGCTTCCTTCGTGGCGCGGCGCGCCTCGTCGAGTTGGGACTCGAGGCTGCGCAGCTGCTCGTCCTGCGCGCCTTGTCCCGCGTCGAGCTGCGCTTGCAGCTGTTCGCAGCGCGCGCGCAGCGACTCGACCTCGACACCGACACTGGCTTCGGCGCGCGTTCGAGCGCGTCGCTGCTTGGCGCGACGCTCCGCCGCCTCGCGCAATCGCGCGATCGTGTCGTTGGCGTCCTTGGGGTCTTGGGGATCGGTCACGGGGTCCTCCTGGCTGCGTCTGGGACGCTCGAAGCGCGCGAGGCTTCAGCGTAGACGTGGGCCGCTAGTTTTGCTCGAATCGCGTGCTCCGCGAATGTGCGCGCCCATACGCAAGTATCATGAAATATAAAAAGGCACGCAAGCACGCGATCGCGCGCCTTTGGGGCGCTGCGGGTTAGCCGCCGGCCTGATTTTGCACCGCGAGGCTCGCCCGGACGGTGCCGTCCTTGCCGGGCGGTGGCTTCGGGTAGCGCGAGCGGGGGATGGCGTCCTTGATGCATCCCTCCATCGCCTCGGGGACTCCCGTCGAGGAGATCCGCAGCGACTGCAGCGAGCCGTTCCACTTCACGCCGACGGTGAAGTCCACGCTGCCCGAGAAGCTCTGACCCGAGAGGCCCAAGCTAGAGATGCAGGCCTTCGCCGCGTCGGGCAGCCCGGCGTAGAGGGTCTGAACGCGGGACTTCGAGACCGAAGAGGTGCTCAAGCTCGCCCAGCTCACCTCGCTGCGTCCGGCAGTCGGCGTTGGTGTGCCGGTCGCGGGGGTCGGTGTGCCGGTCGCGGGGGTCGGCGTGCCAGTCGCGGGGGTCGGCGTCTCGCCGCCCGTCGCGGGTAAGGGCCAGGCGTGGGGCGGCGCGTCGCCGCCCGTCGATGCAGCCCCCGTGGGAGCCGTGCCAGTCGCGGATCCGGTCGTAGCTCCGGTCGCAGCTCCGGTCGCCCCGGTGCCACCGCTCGGCCCCGTCGCGCCAGTCGCCGCGGCGCCCGTCTCCTCGCCGTTTTCGTCGGAGGGCGCGGCCTCGGTGTCGGCCGGCTCCGCGTCGGTGTCGCTCTCACCGCTCGACGTGAACCACGCCGCGATGTCGTCACCCCACAACCAGGCCGTCACCCCGCCACCGACGATGAGCAAGACGAATACGATCAAGACCCAGATCCAAGTCCGACTGCGACGGCCGGGGTCCAAGGCGAGTCCCGGTCGGTGCTTGTCGATCATCGAGTCCGACGCGCCCTCGAAAGGGGTGCCGCCCGTCTCCGTGGACCAGGTCCCGAGTTTGCGTCGCTTTTCGTGGTTGGCCACGGTCCGATTGGCCTACCCCGCGGCCGCGAGCCGCGCAAGCGCCAGAGCCGCTCGCGAGTGGGGACGGTTGACCCACTTCGGCGTGGGCGGCCCAAGAGCGGCTCAAAGCTGCATCTGGCGGGCGATGATCAGCTTCATGATCTCGTTGGTGCCCGCGTAGATCCGCTGCACGCGAGCGTCCATATAGGCGCGCGAGATGGGGTACTCGAGCATGTAGCCGTAGCCGCCGAAGAGCTGCAAGCAGGTGTCCACGACCTCGCCGAGCATCTCGGTCTGCCACAGCTTGGCCATCGAGCACTCCTTGACGAGGTACTGGCCGGCGACGTGGTCGGCGATCAGGCGGTCGAGGAAGTGACGACCGACTTCGACCTTGGTCGCGGCCTCGGCCAGCTTGAACTGCGTGTTTTGGAATTTGGAGATAGGCCGGCCAAAGGCCTTGCGCTCTTTGACGTAGGCGACGGTGTCGGTGAGCACCTTCTCCGCCGCGGCTTGGGCGGCCACGGCCACGACCAAGCGCTCTTGTTGCAGCTTTTGCATGAGCATCAAAAAGCCGCCGCCTTCGGCTCCGAGCAGGTTCTCTTTGGGGATCCGACAGTCCTCGAAAAATAGCTCGGCCGTGTCTTGGGAGAGCATGCCCATCTTCTCGAGCTTGCGACCGCGCTGAAAGCCGGGGGCGTCGGCTTCGACCACGAACATCGAGAGGTTCTTGTGCGGGTCGTCGCCGTCGCCGGTCTTGGCCGCGACCACGACGAGGTCGCACAAGATGCCGTTGGAGATGAAGGTCTTCGAGCCGTTGAGGACCCAGTGGTCCCCGTCGAGGCGCGCGGTGGTGGCGATGCCGGCCAAGTCGGAGCCCGTGCCCGGCTCGGTCATGGCGACGGCCGTGATGAGATCGCCCTCCACACAACCGGGTAGCCACTTCTCGCGCTGGGCGTCGCTGCCGAAGCTCTCGATGTAGGGGACGACGACGTCGGAGTGCAAGGACAAGGCGAAGCCGCTCTCGTAGACGTAGGCGAGCTCCTCCATCACGATCACCGAGTGCAAGAAGCTGCCGCCTGCGCCGCCCATCGACTCGGGCAGGGCCGGGCACAAAAGACCCGCCTCGCCAGCGGCCTTCCAAGCCTCGCGGTCCACGATGCCTTTCTCGTTCCAGCTGGGCTGCCGCGGGACGACCTCGCGCTGCATGAAGGCGCGCACGCTTTGTCGGAAGAGCTCGTGTTCGTCGTCGAAGATCGTTCGTTTCATCGCTGCAAAGGGGCCCGTGAAAAGGGGCCCCATGGTACGGCATGGCGCTGCGCTCGGCGCGAGGGAGGCGCTAAGCTACGCGGAGGTGTTGCCGCCGCCGGAGTTTGCGCCGCATGCGCTCGAAGCCGATGGGCCCAGCTTCCCGGGGGAGGGGGGCATGGACCTGTGGGCCTTTCGGGTCGACCGCGAGGGGCCGGGTGATCGTGCGCTGCTCAGCGCGGACGAATGCGCCCGGGCCGAGCGAATCTTGGTCCCGGCCAAGACGATCCAAAGCGTCGTCGCGCGCGCACAGCTGCGCCGGATCTTGGGGGCCTACCTCGACCGGGACCCACGCACGCTGAGCTTCGACTACGGCCCGCACGATCGACCCGAGCTGCGCGGACGCCCCCTTCGTTTCAACCTCTCGCACTCGCGCGACTGGGCGCTGGTCGCGGTGGTCGAAGACGGCGAGGTGGGCGTCGACGTGGAGTACGCCGGGCGTCCTCGCGCCTTCGAGGCGGTGGCCTCCCGCTTTTTTGCCGCGCCCGAGCGCGCCTACCTCGCGTCTTTGGATCCCGCCGCGCGCGGGCCGGCCTTTTTCCGCGCGTGGACCCGCAAGGAGGCCTACCTCAAAGCCTGGGGCACCGGCCTGAGCTTCGCCTCTTCACGCTTTTGTGTGGACTATGCGGCGGGCCAGCCGGGCCGTGTGCTCTCGACCGAGATGCCCGGTGACGATCCCGAGCGCTGGCACTTCGTGGACCTGCAGATCGCGGCCGACTACCCCGGGGCCGCGTGCTGGGATCGACCGGCCGCCCGCGTGCGGGCCTTTCGGCTGCCCGAGCTCCAAGCGGACTGAACCCGCGGATCGACTTGCTGCTAAGGTCGCCTCGGATGTCCGCGCGGGCGCATCGCAAACGCGTCGGGGCCGTGATCGGCACGGCCCTCTTCCACACGCCGTGGCTGCATCGCCTCGGGCGGATCAGTTTTCTCGGGACCCTCGACCATCACCCGCGCAGCCGTCGGGCCACGACGCGCCTCGAGCACAGCCTGGGGGTGGCGGCCTTGGGGGTCGAGGTCGCCGAGACCCTCGAGCTCCCGCGCGACGAGGCGCGCAGCTTCGTGGCGGCCTGCTTGCTGCACGACATCGGGCATTACCCCTTGTCCCACGCGGCCGAGTCAGCCTTCGTCCGGGTGCTCGGCGCCAACCACCACGACTTGGGCCGTTGGATCATTCGAGGCGAAGGCGCGATCGAAGCGGCGAGGTCCTTGCGTCCGACCCTCGAGCGCCTCGACATCGATCCCGAGCGGGTGTGGGCCTTGATCGACGGCAAGGTCGAGGGGGAGGGCGAGA
>JAUIJR010000459.1 GCA_030431075.1 Polyangia bacterium
CATGATGGTGGTGACGCCGACCAATCCCTTTGGCAGCCAGACCTCGGGGATCGGTCCGCGCGACTGCAACAACGCCAACCCCAACAACATCGGCTACGCCTTTTACGGCTTCGACACCAGCTCGACGGCGCAGCAGCAGGCCTCGGGAATCTTGCGGATCTTCGGCTTCATGCACGGCCTCGAGAACGTGGTGACCTCGGCCGACATCATGTCGCAGCAGACGGCCAGCCCCATGCCCACCTTCCGCGACGAGTGCTTGGCCCTCGATGCGCCGCCCTCGGCGTGCGGGACCCAGCACGAGGCGCATTGCCCCGCCGACCAGCAAAACTCCCACCAGGAGATGCTGGCCACCTACGGGCCGGCCTGAGCCACCCGCTCGGGTAGACTGGGGCCATGTCCGCCCCCGAATTCGATCTCGGTGTCGCGCGTCGGGCCCTGCCCACGCCCATCCAAGGCACCGGCATGATGGGCTGGGGCATGCTGCACAACGTCGTGCAGGGCAGTCGCACGCCCTTGCACGCGCGGGCCTTTTTCATTCGACGCGGCGAGATCACGATGGCCATCGTTTGCCTCGAACTCGCCTTCGTCTCGATCGCCATCAAGTCGGCGGTGCTCGAGCGACTCGCCGCCGAGGCCCCAGAGCTGGGCCTGAGCGAGGTCAACTTGCTGATGTGCGCCACGCATACCCACAGCGCGCCGGGCGGCTACACCCACTATCCTTTTTACAACATCACCATCCCGGGCTTCGTGGGCGATTGGGTCGAGGGGATCGCGGCGACGGTGGTGGCCGCCTTGCGCGAGGCGGCCGAGGGCGCGCGGCCCGGACGTCTGCGCTACCGCGAGGGCGAGTTCTCGAGCTCGAGCACCGTCGCCTTCAACCGCTCCGTGGCCAGCTACAACCTCAATCGGGACGTCGAGCGCGTGGACGAGGGCGAGCCGACCTTGGCCCTCGATCGGACCATGCGCCTGCTCGAGTTCGTGGACGAAGCAGGCGAGAGCCTGGGCTCGATCAACTGGTTCGCCGTTCACGCGACGAGCGTGCACAGCGATAACCTGCTCGTGCACTTCGACAACAAGGGCTACGCGGCCAAGTTCGTCGAAGCCGCGCACGGTGGCGTGGCAGCCTTTGCCCAAGGCGCGGCCGGCGATGTCACGCCCAACTATCGTAGCTACCCCGAAAAGCCCTGGGTCCGCGGCGCCGATCTCGACGACGATCGCAGCGCGCAGATCAACGGCGAGCTCCAGGCGGCGCAGGCCCGGTCGATCTTGGCAAAGTCGCCGGCGCATGAACTCGCCGGGGCTTTGGCCTTTGCGCACCGCTTCGTCGACTTCTCGGACGTCGAAGTCGAGGCGAAGTACGCCGAGGGCGTCGAGGGGCGCCGCACCGGGCCGGCCGAGATCGGTTGGGCGATGTTCTTCGGCACCGACGAGGGGCCGGGAATCGATCGACGCTTGTTGTTCACGCAGGGCTGGGGGCAGCGCTTGCGTCGCACTTTGATGCGGCGCCAAAGGTCGGCGGCACGCCGCGAGATCCAAGGCGACAAGCTCACCTTGATCGAGAGCGGTCGACGGCGAATCTTGGGCGCCGAGCGCTTTGGACCCCTGCGCGTCCTGGGTCGTCTGAGCCCGGCGCTGGCGCAGCTCGTCGCCTTGGACCAAAGCGAGCGACCCGACGCCAAGCCGTGGACGCCCCAGGTCTTGCCGATCCAGTTGTTGCAGATCGGGAGCTTGGCCATCGTCGCCGTGCCGGCCGAGTTCACCACGGTGGCCGGCCGTCGCCTGCGCGCGAGCGTGGCCGAGGCCTTGGCCGCGCGGGGCGTCGAGCGGGTGGTCTTGTGCGGCTACGCCAACGCCTACGCCGGCTACGTGACGACCCCCGAGGAGTACGCCGTGCAGGACTACGAGGGCGCTTCGACCCATTTCGGCACCTGGACCCTCGGCGCCTACCAAAGCGAGTTCGACCGCCTCGCCTCGGACCTGGGGGTCGGGACGCGAGCGGAGGCGACGACGGGTCCGCGTCCACCCCGCTTTGACGCGGCAGATCTCGAGGGGCGCCGCTACTCGGGCTCGGGGCTCGAAGTCTCGGCCGCCAGCGCCTCGACCTCGGCGTCGCCGAAGCGCCGTCGTTCGAGCGTGGCGAGCTCTCCGGTCAAGGTGATCACGAAGAGCTCTCCGTAGTCGCCGTCGGCGATCGAGATCTTCGACACGCCGAGACCCTCCATGATCGCGGGCAGCGTGTTGCTGTGGCCCGCGACCAAGACGCGCTGGCCGGGTGGCGACTGCAAGCGTGCGACCCAGGCCTCGAGATCCCCGGCCGGGAGCTCCTCGATCTCGAGACCGCGCGCGCGAGCGACGGGGGCGACGGTGTCCCGCGTGCGCGTCAGGGGCGTGCTGAGCACGGCGTCGAGGGGGGCGCCCTCCAGGGCGTGAACCAACCCGGCGGCGCGCGCTTGGCCGGCGGCGGTCAATGGCGGATTGGGATCTTCGGGGCGGATCTCTTTTTCGGCGTGGCGCACCAAGTAGAGGGTCGAGCTGGCCGCGGGCGCGGCACTCTCGTCGGCCGGCGCCGCGGGGGTCGTCGGGCTCGCAGGGGCGCAGGCCGCCGCCAGTAAGGCCAAAGCGAAGACGCGGCGCGAGAGCATGGCGGAGTCTACCGTGCGTCTAGCCGTCTTCGTCGTCGAAGCGCGGCAGATCTCCGTAGCGCGCGCTGACGAAGTGGCTCGGGAAGGTCTCTTGGATCCGGTGCGCCTCGAGGCGCGCGGCGTCGAAGGGCTCGCCCGGCGCTCGGCTCTCACGTCGAAGCTTGGGTGGGGTCGCACAAGCCAGCACGAAGTTCGCCCAGGCCTCGCTTTGATCGGCGGGAGACTCCGGGTCGAGCTGAACCAAAAGCGGCGAGCTCCATGCGAAGGTCTCGGCGAGGGCGGCTTGCACCGCGGCAAAGTAGGCGGGCGGACAGCTCGCTTGCACCGAGACGAGGGTCTCGGCGTGGGCGAGCGTAAGCAGCTTCGCGTAGAACTCCGGCGCGAAGAGAGGCTCGAGCTCGGGGTGGGTCGGCGCCGGGAAGTCGCAGATGATCAGATCGTAGGGGCCATCGATGCGGGCCTCGGCGGTCTCGACGAAGGCCAGCGCGTCGGCGACGATCGCGTCGACGCGCGGATCGTCGAGGGCACCGGCGTTCAGCCTTCGGCAGTCGGCCTGGGCGCGGCAAAGCTCGAGCACAGCCGCGTCGAGCTCGACGAGGCGGACGGTCTCGATATGCGGGTAGCGCAGCAAGTTGCGCGCGGCGAGCCCGTCGCCCCCGCCCAGGATCAGCGCACGCGAGAGTTCAGGTGCGAGCACGGCCGCCGCGTCGGCCAAGAAGGCATGAAAGCGGGCCTCCTCGCTGGAGCGAAACTGCCACACGCGGTCCAAGGTGAGCTCGAGGCCGCCATCGGCATCGCGCCACAGCTCGATCAGCTGGTGCTGCGAGCGTTCGCGGTGCAAGCACAGCTCGGCCGGACTCTCCACCCGGGGGGTCTAGACCGAGCCCGAGAAAATCGCCACCACCTGCGATCACCGGCTTGACCGCCTCGGGGTCGGCGACTAGTCTCCCCGCGAGCCGATGGTCTAGACAGCCCCACGCCGGTTGAGCGGTCGACGAACCCAAACCCCAGCAGACGCCCATTGCGTCGAGCCCGGGGGTTCATCGACGCCGGGCGTGGAGAAGCTCGCGGCAGCGCCGTGAGCCCGGGCTGACTCGAGAGGAGACCATCGATGCACGAAAACTCGACGCCGGCACCCCCGGCCCCCGAACGCGGCCCCGGGGCGCAACACCTGCCCCGCGAGTCCTTTTGGGCCCTCGCCAAAGAGGCCTTGCGGGGTAGCGACCGCGACTTCGCCCGCTTGGACTTGCGGCGCGCGATCCCCCTGCTCGCCATCCCCATGGTGCTCGAGATGGGCATGGAGGCCGTCTTCGCGATCTGCGACGTCTTTTTCGTCAGCCGGATTGGCCCCGACGCCGTGGCGACGGTGGGTCTCACCGAGTCGGTGATCACCTTGGTGTACGCGCTGGCCATCGGCATCGCGATGCCGGTCACGGCCATGGTGTCTCGCCGTTTCGGAGAGGGGAAGCGCGAGGCGGCGGCCCATGCCGGCGGACAGGCGATCTGGTTGGCGCTGGGGATCGGCCTGTTGATAGGCATACCCGCGC
>JAUIJR010000460.1 GCA_030431075.1 Polyangia bacterium
GTCACCGGCAACCACGAGTACTACTGGGACGGCCTGGCCTGGTGTCGCCACTTCGCGTCGCTGGGCATGAAGGTGCTGGTCAACGCCCACGAGATCATCGAGCGCGAAGGGGCGCGACTCCTGGTCGGCGGCGTCAGCGACTACCGCGCCGGCGCGCGCGTGCCGGGACACAAAAGCGATCCGGCCGCCGCCCTCGCCGGCGCGCCCGAGGTCGACTTGCGCGTGCTGCTCGCCCACCAGCCGCGCTCGATCTACAAGGCCGCGAGCGCCGGTTTCGACCTGCAACTGAGCGGCCACACCCACGGCGGACAGTTCGTCCCCTTCGCGTGGATCATCTCTTGGGTGCAGCCCTACGGCCACGGCCTACACCGCCACGCCGACGGCCCGTGGATCTACGTCTCCCGCGGCACCGGCTACTGGGGCCCGCCCAACCGCCTCGGCGCGCCTTCGGAGATTTCGCTGCTGACGCTGCGGCGGGCCTAAAAAAATAGATGACCGCCCGGGGGGACCCAGGCGGTCGAGTGAAGGCGCGGGTTGGATGCCCCTCACGGCTCCATTGGGGGACATCCGAGCGACTCACCGTGCGCGTTCAACCCTTCAGTGCGCCCGGCCTTTCGCCCCGGCTCACTTTTTTTGGTCGCGCACTCGTCGAGGTGTCGCCTACTCGTAGGTGGGCAAAAAGCCGTAGTCCTTCGCGTAACCCAGCATCTGCGCGGCGAAGTCCTTCGGGTACTCGACCTTCACGTCCGTGATCTCGCCGGCGGCGTTCTCGACGGCGACGAGCTTGGGCTGGATGAAGCCCTTGTAGGGCGCGATGTCGAGCTTGGCGTAGCGCTCGAGCACCTCTTTGTGAAGCTCGGGGTCGACCTTCACGCCGTAGGTCTCGATCAGGGCTTTGCCCGCCTCGAAGTCGCCTTCGGACTTGATGCGCTGGACCTCGCGCAGCAGCTGGCCGAAGAGCTCGCGCAGCTTGTCGTAGTCGCGGACCACGAAGTAGGTCTTGCCCTCTTTTTCTACGCGCTCGATGACCTTGTCGGCCTTGCCTTTCTCGTAGGCCCACGCGGCGACCATCTGGCGGTTGCGCATGTGGCTCTCTTCGATCTGCTCGCCGGGCGCGAGACGCGAGAGCTGCGTCATCAGGCCGCTGCGGATGTAGGCGTCGTACTCGGCCTTGCCGACGTCGATCGAGGGCATGAGTCCCAGCTCGACCAGCTTGGGATCCATCGCGTAGTAGAGCGCGACCAGGTCGGCGCGCCCCTCTTCGAGGGCCGAGGCGTAGTTCTTGAGCGTCTCTTTGGGAGTGCCGACGCCCTCGTTGATCTGCCCCGAGGCGTGACCGATGACCTCGTGCATGTCCACGTGCAGGGTGTGGGCCAAGGCGCTGTACTTCTTGGCGCGCTCGACCTCCTCGGGGGAGAAGGCGAACTCGGCCGTGGCCCCGTTGCCCGCACTGGCCATGTCGTAGGCGTGGACGATGTTGCCCAGGTTCACGGACTTCGAGCCGTGCTCGGCGCGGATCCAGTTGGCGTTGGGCAAGTTGATGCCGATGGGGGTCGTCGGCGAGGCGTCGCCGCCTTCGACGATCACGGTGATGACCTTGGCCGAGACGCCGACCACGTTCTTCTTTTTGTGTTCTTCGATCAGCGGCGAGTTGTCCTCGAACCACTGCGCCTGCGCCGAGATGGCCGCGATGCGCTTGGTGGCCTCGAGGTCCTTGAACGAGACCACGGACTCCCAGCTCCCGCGGTAGCCGATCGGATCGTCGTAGACCTCGATGAAGCCGTTGACCACGTCCAGGCGCGAGTTCAAGTCCGAGACCCAGGCGATGTTGTAGGCGTCGAACTTGGCCAGGTCGCCCGTGCGGTAGTACTCGACCAGCAAGCTGAGCGCCTTTTTTTGCTCGGCTGTCTCGGCGACCTCGATGGCTTTTTCGAGCCAAAAGACGATCTTCTCGATGGAGGCGCCGTACATGCCGTCGACCTTCCACACGCGCTCGACGAGCTTGCCCCCCTCTTTGGCCAGCTGCGAGTTGAGGCCGTGGCTCACGGGGTGCTTGGGATCCGCGTCCGTCTTAGCCTTGGCCGCGTAGAACTTCTCGACCTCTTTTTGAGTCACGCCGTCGTAGAAGTCGACGGCCGAGGCTTTGACGGTGTCGATGTCGGGCGAACGATCGGTGCGCTTGGGGGCGACCTTCGGGTCGAAGATCACCGGGGTGAGCTTGGCGATGAGCGCCTCGGGGGTCTCGCCTTCGGCCAAGGGCAGCTGCGCGGCGTCGCTGGCCTTCACGAAGGCGGCGAAGTCTTCGGCCGTGAAGGCCGGCACGTACTTGTTGCCGCTGTAGTCGTGGTGGATGCCATTCGAGAACCAGACCTGCTTGGTGTAGGTCTGCAGGGCCTTGAAGGCCTCCGCCTCGCGGTCCCCTTGGTAGCTGTTCCAGATGGCCTCGAGGGTGCGGCGCACGGCCAAGTTGTGCTCGTACTTTTGCGCGTAGATGATGTCGTGCCCGCTGAGCGCCGCTTGGTAGAGGTAGTAGGCCAGCTGCTTTTGTTGCAAGCTGAGCGCTTCGAAGCCGGGGACTTCGTAGCGGAGGATCTGCGCGTCCGCGAAGCGCTCGCCGCGGTACTCGAAGTTGTCGGCGCTGGGGGTCTCGGCCGCGCCGGTGCCCGCCTCGGCCCCCGTGCCTCCGGTGGCTCCCGTCGCGGCTCCGCCCTCGGCGCCCGTCGCCGCGCTCGCGCCCGTCGCCGCGGCGCCGGTCGCCGCACCGGTCTCGGCCGCGTCTTTTTTGCCGCATGCACCGAGGCTGCCGAGGCCCAGGGCCGCGACCAGCGCGAAGGAGCCGCGAAGGAAGGTGAGTTGGCGTGAGCGGGGGGTCGCGCGCGAAGTCATCGGCGCGACCCTACGCGGGGCGAGCCGGGCCGATCAACGCCACGCCAGCGCGTCTACGCACGCGGCCGCAAATGCACCGGGACGCCGTACTTGGGCCGCAAAGTGATGCCCGGCTCCGGGACGATGCGTGCGCGATCGTCCAAGGCGAAGTCCCAACGCGCGAGCAGACCGGCCAAGATCAGCTTGGCCTCCATCTTGGCGAAGGCATTGCCGATGCACACCCGCGGCCCGCCGCCAAAAGGCAGGTACTCCCAGCGCCCACGTGCCGCCTTGGCCGACTCGGAGAAGCGCTCCGGATCGAAGACCGTCGGCGAAGGCCACATGCGCGGGTGCCGGTGCAAGGTCCACGGGCAGATGGCGACGATGGTGTCTTTGGGGATCCGGAAGCCGTCGATCTCGTCCTCGTCGAGGGTGACGCGCTCGAAGTTCCACACCGGAGGATAGATCCGCATCGACTCGTCGAGCACCTGGCTGGTGTAGACGAGATGCTCGAGGTCGGCGACGGTGGGCATGCGTCCTTCGAGGACTTCGTCGAGTTCGGCGCGGACGCGACGCAGCACCTCGGGATGCCGCGCCAGCAAGACGAAGGTCCAGGTCAGGGCGTTGGCCGTGGTCTCGTGCCCGGCCAGCGCCAAGGTCATGATCTCGTCGCGCAGCTGCGCGTCGGTCATGCGCTCTTCGCCGGACTCGTCGGTCGCGGCCATCAGCATGTCGAGCAAGTCGGGCTGGGCCGGGCCCTTGCCCTCGCGCCGCTCGCTGATGATGCGATGCACCATCTCGTCGAGCACGGCCTTGGCCTTGCGAAAGCGCCGGTTGTTGGGCGTCGGCACCCACTGCGGGACGATCATCAAAGACTCGGCCGCCCGGTTCGCGTGCTCGAGGCAGACCTCGATGGCCGGGCCCAGCTCCTTCGCCTCTTTGCCGAGCTCCGTCGAAAAGAGGGTGTGCCCGACGATGCGCAAGGTCAGGTGCATCATCTCTTCGTGGATGTCGGCCGCGAACTCGGGGCCGCGCGCACGCCAGCTCTCGAGGGTGTCGGCCGTGCAGCGAGTCATCGCCTCCGCGAGGCCCGTGAGCGCTCGGTGATGAAAGGCCGGCTGCGCGAGCTTGCGCTGGCGCTTCCAAAAGTCGCCCTCGCTGGTGACGAGACCTTGGCCGAGCACGAGCTTGAGCCCTTGGTAGGTCGGGCTCTTGTGGTAGTTCGCGTGGTTGCGAACGAGGACGTGGCGGATGTCCTCTTCGCGGTGGATCATCAAGTAGCGGTAGGGCCCAAAGCGAAAGAGCACGGTGTCGCCGTG
>JAUIJR010000461.1 GCA_030431075.1 Polyangia bacterium
CAAAAGACCGAAGTCCTGGCTGGTGTGCAGGGGCGCACCACCGCCGAGCGACACCAGGTGTGCGCGTACCTCTTCGGCCCCGAAGTCGAGTCGTGCGAAGCCGGCGCGCGGGGAGCTGTGGTCGGGTCGCAACGCGATCCCCTGCCATCGGGGATGGAGCCGGGGACCGAAGGGGTGTTGCGCGTCGGGATCGCCCGCACTCCCGGCGACGACCTGAAACACAGGGCGTCGCAAGAAGACGCGACTCGATCGAACGACCGCATCGCCGAGGTCCTCGACCAGCTGCAAGTTGCGTTCGTGTCCCGCGATGACGCCGTCGAAGCGGCCGCCGGTGAGCGCGGCGCGGATCACCGGCGCATGGTGAATGAAGGTGCTCGTGACCCGCCAGCCGCCTTGGCCATGCGTACCCGAAGACTCGATGGGCAGATGGGTCACCAGGATGTGCGGGGTGTCGAGCGCCGGCGGCAGGGCCTCGAGCAGGGCCTCGAGGCGCGCGTTGACGGCCTCGGTCTCTGGGCCGCGGTCGAGATCCGGGAAGGCCCAGGGCGTCTCGTCGACCACGACGAAGCGCGCGAGCACGCTGGGCGAGGGTTCCGAGACCTGACAGCCGAGCGCCTCGCCGACGCCTTCGCAAACAGAGACCACCTCACTGTGTCCGTCGGCGCCGAGGTCGACGACGTAGTGGTGATCGGGCGAGAGTGTGCCGGCCGGGGCTCGCAGGCCACAGCGCCATCGCGCCGGGTCGCCCACGGCGTAGACCGGGACATCGCCGAGGGTGTCCAAGACCGTCTGGATCTCGGGGCCGTCGGTCTCGGCCCGCTTGCAGGCGCGCTCGCGTGGGATGTCTCGACCGAGCCAAAAGGCGAGGCGCAGGCCCTCGCGGTCCGTGGACTCCAACGCGCGCGCGAGTCGACGGGTCGTCGATGAGCCGTCGGCGCCTCCGATCACCAGCGCGCTGACCCGCGCCGGGCCCGCTTCGGCTTCGCGGGACCACGCACCGCCGCTTCGCGTGACGCAAGCCGCGAGCAGACACAGCCCTGCGAGCAGGGTCACGCGCGTAGAGCAGCGCATCGCTCGACGAGGGTAGCGCGTCACCCTGGGGGCGTGAACCCCGAACAGGCGTTGTAAACCAAGGACAGGGCCTGATCGAAAAAGGGCGCGTAGTCGTTCACGCACACGTCCGCGATGCCGGCATAGGTAAAGCGCTGGGTAAAGTCCGCGATGCGGGCGCCGGGCTCGGCCTTGGCCAGGCCGCAGGCGCTCGGCTCGTCCACGCCGATCACGCTGAGCACGACGATGTTGCTCTCGACGCCGCCGCGGGCGGCGACCAGCTCGTCGAACCAGGCCGCCGGCTCGCCGGGGCTGAAGTGGTCGTCCTCGTCGCTGATCAGCACCAAGATCAACAGCGCGTCTTCGCGGGCAAAGCCCTCGTTGCACCCGCCCATGACCGCTTTTTCGGGGGCGAGCGCGTCGAGGGCCGC
Source organism: Polyangia bacterium (assembly GCA_030431075.1). Lineage (GTDB taxonomy): Bacteria > Myxococcota_A > Polyangia > Nannocystales > Nannocystaceae > JAUIJR01. Next base: position 1,482 of record JAUIJR010000461.1, read on the forward strand.
CGCGAGGGGGCGTTCATCGGGATCGCCTTCGGTGCCCACGCGGGCCGCACAGGTGAAGCTTTGCTCGAGCACGTCGGCCGCGCTCATGAAGTTGCCGGCCGCATAGGGACCACAAGGACCGCTCGCCGTGCGGGTCACGAGATCACCGATCTCGCGGCAGCCCTCATCGTTGTCGGCGAAGTCGTCCGTGCTCACCACGCCGAGATGAAAGTCGTTCTCGTCGTCCAAGGTGGCCTGGATGCCGTCGATGAAGCCCACGTAAGAGTTGGCCAAGTTGGTCTGCTCGCTGGCCATGGAGTAGGAGTTGTCGACGACGAAGAGGATGTCGACCTCGGGACACATGGCGCCGCCTTCGGTCCCGCCGCTGGTCACGAAGCCCGTCTCCGGCCGGACCGTCTCTCCGCTCTCTTCGTCCTCGGTGCTCCCCTCGAACCAGGGCGGGAGGCCGTCGTCTTCGTCGTCGTCCTCGTCGCTCGGCTTGGGCCGGTCGGGTTCGCGCATGTAGTCGTCCGCGCCGACGCGCTGGCAAGCCCACGCATTCGCGCCGACCAGCACCCACGCGAGCGCCGCCCCGCCCGCGCGTGAGCGGCGGCGAGGGGAGAGGCGCGAACGGCGGCCAAACATCGGGGCGATCTTAGCGTGCATGCGGCGAGGGAACAGCCGTGTGCGCGCAGGGGGTCCAACGCACGGCGGGCCCGGAGCTAACACACGCGCCACTGGCGCCCCTCGGCTTGCCCTGCCGCTTTGCGCCTTGCGATCCTCCGGTCGATGCCGACGCAGCTGCTGCGCTTGCGCGTGAACGGGCGCCACGAGGAGGTGGCCGCACCTACGCATTGGACCTTGTTGGAGCTCTTGCGCTACCGCCTCGACCTGATCGGTTCGAAGCAAGGGTGCGACAAGGGGGACTGCGGGGCGTGCACGGTGCAGATCGACGGGAGGCCCGTGCTCGCCTGCCTGACCTTGGCGGCCAAAGCCGAGACTCGGGAGGTCACGACCGTCGAGGGGCTGGGCTTCATGGGAGGCGCCGAGGGCTGTCACCCTTTGCAGGACGCCTTCGACCGATGGGACGCCGCGCAGTGTGGATTTTGCACGCCGGGCATCTTGATGAGCGCCGAAGCGCTCATCCGGCGTTTGGGCCGCCCCGTCACCCGCGACGAGGTCCGCGACGCGCTCGCGGGCAACCTTTGCCGCTGCACGGGCTACACCAAGATCCTCGACGCCATCGTGGACGCCAGCGAGCGGATCCACGACGCGGGAGAGGCGGCCTCGGCCTGAACCGGGCGGCGAGGACAAAGGGAGTTTGATGAGCGAACACGACGAGGACATGACGCCGCGGCACCAGCCGGACACCCGCGACGGTGAGACCTGGCAGCTCGGCCGGGACCACCGCAAGGTCGATGCGATGGAGCGCATGCGGGGCATCACCCGCTACACGGACGACCTCAAGTTGCCGGGGATGTTGCACTGCAAGATCCTGCGCAGCCCTCATCCGCACGCCGAGATTCGCGGCATCGACGTCAGCGCGGCCCTCGCCATGGAAGGCGTGCATGCCGTGGTCACGGGCGCGGACCTCTCGACGCCCTACGGCATCATCCCCTGGACGCCCGACGAGACCGCCTTGTGCGTCTCGAAGGTCTGCCACGTCGGGGATGGCGTCGCGGCCGTGGCGGCCGAGGACGAAGACACGGCCATCGCCGCCTTGTCCAAGATCGTCGTCGACTACGCGCCCTTGCCGGCCTACTTCGACCCCGAAGAAGCCCTCGCCGGCGAAGTCCAGATCAATCCCTTCCACCGACCCGACAAGGGCAACCTGTCCAAGAAGGTCCTGCTCGAGTTTGGCGACGTCGAAGGCGAGCTCGACAAGGCCGACCTCGTCGTCGAAGGCGAGTACTTCTTCGAAGGTACGACCCACGCGGCCATCGAGCCCCACTGCGCGGTGGCCCAAGTGGAGCCCAATGGCCTTTTGACGGTGTGGTCGGCGACCCAGGTCAGCCACTACCTGCACCGCGAGCTGGCCAAGGTCCTCGAACGGCCCGCGCACACGATCCGCGTGATCCAACCGCCCTTGGGCGGAGCCTTCGGCGGCAAGTCCGAGCCCTTCGACCTCGAGTTTTGCGTGGCCAAGTTGGCCATGATCACCGGGCGGCCGGTGAAGTGCTTGTACACCCGCGAAGAGGTCTTCTACTCGCACCGCGGTCGACACCCGATGTTGATGCGGCACCGCACTGGCTTCTCGAAGGACGGCAAGATGCTGGCCATCGACGCCAACACCATCTTGGACGGCGGCGCCTACTCGAGCTTCGGTCTGGTCACGACCTACTACTCGGGCCAGCTCGCGTGTAGCCCCTACGACGTCGGTGCCTATCGTTTCTTCTCGCGGCGGGCCTACACCAACAAGCCGGCCTGCGGGCCCAAGCGCGGCCACGGATCGGTGCAGCCGCGTTTCGCCATCGAAGTCCAGCTCGACAAGGCCGCGGTGGAGCTGGGGCTCGATCCGATCGAGCTGCGTCGCCGCAACGACCTGGGCTCGGACGCCGTCGCCACCAACGGCTTTCGAATCGGCTCGAACGGCTACATGGAGTGCCTGCGCCGCGTCGAAGAGGCGAGCGAGTGGGTCGAGGGCCGCAAGTCGATGCCCTTTGGACGCGGACTCGGCGTCGCCGGGTCGACCTACATCTCGGGCACGAACTACCCGATCTA
>JAUIJR010000462.1 GCA_030431075.1 Polyangia bacterium
TGGCCGACTCCCAAGACTCGCCGGCTTTGATCCACGCGTCGTCGGCGTAGCTGTGCGAGGGGTGGTCGAGCGCGAGCGACTCGAAGGCCTTCGCGGCCTGGCTGTACTTGCCTTCGGCGTAGCGTCCCCGGGCCGCCTGGTAGCGGGTCTTGACCTCGAGGTCCCGGTTCTTGGCCGACGCGCAGGTCTTGGCCGCCCGCTCGAACACGGCCCGGGCCCGGGCTCGGTCGCGCTGCTTGAAGATCGCGCTGCCTTGCAAGTAGAGCAGCTCGCATTGGTAGGCCTTGGGGAGGCCCTTTTTGGCCGCCTCTTTCTTCGCCGCCTTCTCGACCGCCGTGTACTGGCGCCGCGACAAGCGGGCATCGAGCTCGGCCAGGGTCTCGGCGCGTTGGGCCTCGCGGCGCGCTTTGGCGTCGCGCTGCAACTTGGCTTCGCCGCCCTCGGCCAAGAAGCTTCGCCCCTCGCTCGCGTAGTCGCTCAAGGGGATGGCTTGCACGAGTCGCGCCCAGATTCCGGCGGCCTCGCGCTCGGCCGTACCGTCGCCCGAACCGCCCAAGGCGCGTGCGAGCTTGGCCCGCGCCTCCCAGGCCCGCTCGATGTCGGCGGCCTCGAGGTAGCGCTTGTAGTCGGCGACCGCGGCCTCGCGCTGATCGAGACGCACGGCCGCATCGGCGCGGGTGAGCCACAGCTCGGGCGCGACGCTGGGATCCGACTCGAGGCCCTCGAGCAAGGCCATGGCCGCCGCCGGATCCCCGGCGTCGAGGCGCGCTTGGGCCTCCCACAAGCGCACGGTGCCCTCGATCGGCGCCAAGCTCTCGTGGCTGCGCGCGCGGGCGAAGGCCTCGGCCGCCCGGCTCCAGTCTTCTTTTGCGCGGGCGCTGTCGCCGAGCAGCAGCGCCGCGACGGCGGCGTCGGCCGAAGCTTCGGGCGCGGCCACGCGGGGCAAGACTTCGAGGGCAGCCGCGTGATCGCCTCGCGCACGCAGGGCCATGGCCTGCGCGCCGGGGCCCTCGACGAACCAGGGGCCATCGCTGCGCGGCGGCGGAGCTTCGGGCGCTTTCGTCTCGGCCGCGTCGGGATTCGAGGTGCCCTCGACGGCGAGCGGCGGCGGCGGCTCGCTGCGACACGCGACGAGCGAGAGCGCCGCGGCGAGCAGCGCCCGAGTTCCGCGGCGCTGCGTCGGGCTCATACGAGTCGCGTCGGCTCGCTTTCGGGGTCGAAGATCTCGACGCGGTCTTGGCCTTGGCGCTTGGCCACGAACAAGGCCGTGTCGGCCGCCTCGACCAGCGCTTTGGCCGAGGGCTGATGCAGCATGGCCAAGTCGGCCACGCCCAAGGAGACCGTGAGCTGGTGCTCTTTGCCCTCGACCGCGAAGGCCTCGCCGCGCACCAGAGACTGGATGCGATGGGCGGCCTTGCTCGCGCGTAGGGCGTCGACGTCGCGGCAGATCAAGACGAAGGCCTCACCCGAGTAGCGCGCGAAGATGTCCTCGGAGCGGGTGGTCCGTTGGACGCGCTGGGCCAAGGCTTGCAGCAGGCCATCACCGACGGTCTCGCCTTGGGCGTCGGCCACGGCCTTGAACTCGTCCACCTCGAACATCACCAAGCTCAGCGGCTTTCCGTGCCGCATGGCGAAGGCCACGTCGGACTCGAGGCGGTTGTTGAAGTAACCGCGGTTGAACACGCCCGTGAGGCGGTCGCGCAGCGCGGACTCGTACAAGGAGCGCTGAAGATCGTCGTCTTCGTCTTCCTTGAAGGTGAACTTGAGTACGGAGGTCGCACCGATCTGGACCTTGTCGCCCTCGCGCAGGAGGTGCGGGGCGTCGACGCGTGAACCGTTGGCAAAAGTCCCGTTGGTCGAGCCGGCGTCGTTGAGCATGTACTCGCCGCCTTCGAACTGGATCTCGGCGTGCGTCCGGCTGATCCCCTCGTCGTTGACGCGGACGTCGGCGTGGAGCCCGCGCCCGATGGCCGTCCGCCCCTCGCCGAGCGCGAAGGTCTCGCCCATGCGATCGCCCGAGAGGACCACGACGTAGGCGCGACGGCTGGAGTCCTTGCTGACGCGGTCCATGAGCAGTTCAATCGACCCCGCGCGAAGCAGGGCCTGCCGCGCATCCTAGGCGGCGCGGCCCGTGACGCGCAAATTAGCCCGGTGTAGGCCTAGCGGAGCCGACTTTGGCGGGCGCGCTCGGGCTGCGCGGGACGCACCCGGACTCAGCCGCCGACGGCGCGGCCGCGCGCGGCGACCCATCGCGCAATCGCGGCCAATGGGCCCCCGCGCTCGGGGCCAAAGGACTCGGCCGTGGCGACGCAGCTCTCCTCGAGCTCGGCCAGTCGACGCGCTGCCGCCTCCCGCAGGGGTTCTTGTTCGTCGTCGAGCACGTCGTCCGCGTGCTGAAAGGCGATCCCGAAGTCCAAGCCCCAGCGCTCGAGGCGGGCGACGGTCGCTTCGTCGGCCCCCGCCGCGATCGCCCCCAAGGCCGCCGCCGCTGCGTAGAGACCTCCGGTCTTCTCGGCGTGTACCTCTTCGAGCAGCTCGATCCGATCGATGGCCTGACCCAAGGCGAGGTCCCGCGCTTGCCCGCCGACCATGCCGTGAACTCCGGCGTGGCGCGCCAAGACGGCGACCGAGGCCACGCGCGCGGCGGGGTCGAGGCGCGTCTCGGCCGCGAGGATCGCAAAGGCGTGCGTGAGCAGGGCATCGCCCACCAAGATGGCGTTGGCCTCCCCGAAGGCGACGTGAACGGTCGGCTTGCCACGCCGCTCGGCGTCGTCGTCCATCGCGGGTAGGTCGTCGTGGACCAAGCTGTAGGCGTGGATCAATTCGACCGCGCACGCACCCGCGGCCGCCGCCTCACGCTCCCCCCCCGCGGCCACGCAGGCCGCCGCGGCCACGATGGGGCGCATGCGCTTGCCGCCGTCGAGCACCGCGTAGCCCATGGCCTCGATCAGGCGACCGGGATCGGCGGCACCGACGGCGTCGGCCTTGTCTCGGGGAAGGCGCTGCGCCAGGGCGTCGTCGGCCCAGCGCTTGGTCTCGGCCACGAAGGCGTCGAAGTCGAAGCTCATCGGTCTTGGTCCTCTCGATGCTCGGCGCCGGTCGCCGACTCAGTCCTCGTCGACCTCGAAGGGCACGGGGTCTTCGTCTTCGCCCATGAGCTGCTCCACGCGCTGCTCGATCCCTCGCAAGAGGGTCTCGCCGCGTCGCACCAGCCCCACCCCGCGCTCGAAACGCGCGAGCGCGTCCTCCAGCGGGATCTGGCCGTCTTCGAGCTCGTGGACGACGCCCTCGAGCTGCTCGAGGATCTCGTCCACACCGAGTTCCTCGTCCGCGGCGCTTCCTTCGCGCTCGCCCTTGGCTGCCTTGCGCGTGCCCTTTTTGGCCATGCGGCGCGCAGTATAGACGACTCTCCCGAGGGGCAGGGAAGCCCCGGGCCGACCGGCCGCCGACCATTGCCGACCCGCGCCCACAGGGTATAGGCTGCCCGCGATGGCTTCGCCCGAAGCACGCGTGGAACCCCTGATGGGCCAGTTTCACGAGTACCTCTCTCGCAAGCAGCTCAAGAGCACCAAGCAGCGGGATCTGATCGCGCGCGCCTTTTTTGCGCAAGACGGCCACGTCTCGATCGACGACCTGCTCGGCTTGGTGCGCGAGGACAACTCGCGGATCGGCTACGCCACCGTCTATCGCACCTTGAAGTTGCTGACCGAGTGCGGCCTGGCCGCCGCTCGACAGTTCGGCGACGGCCAACGGATCTACGAGGTCGCGGGCGACACAGCCCACCACGATCACCTGATCTGCATCGAGTGCCAGCACGTGCTCGAGTTCGAGAACGAGGACATCGAGCGTCTCCAAGACCAGGTCGCGCGCAGCTTCGGCTTCAACTTGGTGCGCCACAAGCTCGAGCTTTATGGCCTGTGCCCCAAAGCGCGCGGCATCAAGGGCGGCTCTTGCCCCCGCGAAGCCGAAGAGAAGAGCTGAGCGGGCCGCGCCCTCGCACCCACGGCCCCCCTCGCATACACTGGGGCGGCATGGATCCCTCGTGGCAGGACTACGCCGCTTGGAGCTTCGTGGCCTTTGCGGCCGGGTGGCTCGCGTGGCGGATGCTACGACCGCTGCCCGCCGCCGACTGCGCCCGCTGCCCGAGCGCCAGTCCGAGCCCAATCGCAAGTGCAG
>JAUIJR010000463.1 GCA_030431075.1 Polyangia bacterium
CGAGCTCAAAGTCGAGGTCGAGTCCTCGGGGATCGAGTACGTCCCCACCACGACCACCGAACTCGACGATGCCCAGATGGAAGACGTCAGCAAGCTCATCGATCGCCTCGAACAAGACGACGACGTTCAGCAGGTCTTCCACACCCTCGAGTAGGGCCTCTCCCCTCTCCCGAGACGATGGGCGCTCCCAGCTGCGCGGACGATGGCCTGCTCGCGGCCCTCGGCTTGGATCCGAGCGCCTTCGAGCTCGAGCGCCCGCGCGACTTCGTATGCGTGATTCGCCCGCAAGCGCACGAGGCAGGCGACTACCTGCACGAGGTCCTGCTGCGCGAGGCGCATCGAGAGTCCTTTTTCTCGCTCGTGGACGCGACCGGCCTGGTCTGCTGCTTGGGCCTGCGCGTGGACGAGGCGGCGTACCGCAAGGTGCGAGGACGTTCGAGCAAGGGCCGGCTCAGCCAGGGCGAGTACTACCACCACGACGGCTGCTCGGGCCCGACCAAGCCCCGCGTCGTCGAGATTCGCTGTCCCATGCAAGTCGTCCCCCGTCGCATCTGCACGGCGGGCGCTCCCTTTCCGGCGACGGTCTCGGCGATGCTCGCGTGCTTGCCCGCGCCCTTGGCCGCCCAGGTCGAGGGCGAGGCGATGCCCGAGCACTGGACGCGCGAGCAAGCCGACCAACTGCAGGGTGCGCTGACTCGGCTCGTCCGACGCGAGCTCTCGGCCGAGGGCGCGCGTGCGTACTTTCGAGCCGTCGACGCTCGCTGTGGCGCCTACTTGGCCCCGTGGTCGATGGGCGAGAGCCGTTTTTACGCGAACGAAAACCCGCGGCAAACCGTGCAACATCGTCGGGCCTACACGGCCGAGCATCGCCAAGGGGCAGCGACGGGCCACCTGAGCAAACGCTGGCCGGCCGAAGAAGTGCCCCCGCTGCCCTGAAAAGCGCCCTTCACGCCCGGACTCGCCCAAGCACCAGCACCGTGACATCGGAGCTACGCGGGACGGGTGCCAAGGCGGGCGCGCCTTGATACGATGCGTGTGGGCGGATGACCGCCCGAGACGAGCGACGCGTCGCCACCAGATCAACCAACCCACGGGAGCATTGCGCCGCGAGAAACACCAAGGCCACCACGGTGGCCGATGAGCACAGAGGCCAGCAGGCCGCCTACCACGGCATCCTTCGCGGAGCGTGGTCAGGGAAGTAGAACCATGTCGAACAAAGTATTTGTGGGCGGACTCGCCTGGGCGACCACCAACGACGGCCTCCGTGAGGCCTTCAGTCAGTACGGACCCGTCAGTGATGCACGGGTCATCACCGATCGAGAGACGGGGCGCTCACGTGGCTTTGGCTTCGTGACCTTCGTCGATGAAGACGGCGCCAAAAAGGCGATTCAAGAAGGCGACGGCGCCGAGCTCGATGGCCGTCGGATCCGCGTGAACGAAGCGCAAGAAAAACCCCGCGGCGGCGGTGGTGGTGGCGGACCTCGCGGTGGCGGCGGTGGCGGCCGCGGCGGCGGCGGCGGTGGCTTCCGCGGCGGCGGCGGTGGCGGCGGCGGCGGCGGTGGCCGCGAGCGCTTCGACTACGGCTCGGCCCGCGACGACTACGACGACCGCGGTGGTGGTGGTGGTCGGGGTCGCGGCAACGGCCGTGACCGCGGCAAGAAGGGTCGACGACGCGGCGATCGTGGCGGCGGCCGCGGCGGCGGTGGCGGTGGCGGCGGCTACGACGACGACATGTGGTGAGCGCCGGCGGCGTCCGACTCGGCGCTAGCGTCCGATTCGGGCGCTAGCCCAGGCGGTCGATCACGGCCCAGATCGCGTCCAGGTTGGCGCGACCCAATTTCCGAGCCCGTTCCGGAGACCACCCCGTCTCCGCGTTCGGGCTCTCTTTCGTGTCCTTGAAGGGCTGCTCGAGGGTCATGGCCAGGGCGTCAAAGGCTTTGGCGATCCAGTTGGTGGCCATCGTCATGTTGGCCTCGCCCGGCGCCGCCTTTGGGTAGCCGTGCTCGGTTTGGAAGTCGGGGCTCGCCCGCACGAGCGCGGCCTCGTAGGCGTGACGCGCCTCGACCACGGCCGGGCTCAGCCCCTGGACCCCGTCGCTGCCCGCGATGAAGTTGTAGGGCAAGGCCTCGTCACCGTGCACGTCGAGACAAAAGCGCAGGCCGCTTTGGCGCATGCGCTCGCGCACCAAGAACACTTCGGGGCTCCGCTCCATGGTCGGCGTCTCCCACTCGCGATTGAGGTTGGCCCCCACGGCGTTGCATCGCAGGTGCCCACGGGCCGAGCCGTCCGGGTTCATGTTCGGCACGACGTAAAAGGTCGCGCGCGCGAGCAGCTCTCGGGCCACCGGATCCTCGTCGTCGAGCAAGCGCTCCAAGAACCCTTCCATGAACCACTCGGCCATGGTCTCGCCGGGGTGCTGCCGGGCGATGACCCACAAAGGGATGCGCGGGTCTCCCGGCTCCCCCACCACCAACAAGTCCATGTCCCGCCCGTCGAGGGTCGCCCCCAAACGCTCGTAGCGGACCTTCTCGTCACAGCTGGCCTCGGCGACCAAGTCCAAGTGCCGGTCGTGGCTGTAGGGCGCGAAGTAGGCGTAGTAGACCGAGTCCTCCTCGGGCGTATGCTCGATGACCAGCTCGCCGCCGGCGTAGCGCGTGGGCACGCGAAACCAGTGCTCGCGATCGTAGGAAGCGCAGGCCGTGTAGTTCTCCCACCCGCCGACGTAGCTGGCCTGGCTGGCGTTGAGCATGCGCATGCGCAGCGCCTGCCCACGCCCGCCCGTCACGCGAAAGTGGAACCACTGAAAGTGCTCGCCCCCGGCGTCGACGCAGATCTTCAGCTGCAGATCGTCGGCCCGAGAGGCATCGACGACCTCGATGTTCCCGCTGTCGAAGTTCGCGCCGATATGGAGTCCCGGTCCAGACATGCGCGGACGCTACCACGGGCCCCGCGGCCCCGCGCCCCGACCCAAAGCCCGATACACTGCCGCGGATGTCCGCCGCCTGTCCGACCTGCGGAGCCCCCGAGCAGGGCAGCTTGCTGTGCGCCTACTGCGGAACGCCGACGCGCGAGCTCGCCTCCGAGGCCGACCAGGCCCATGCGCTCGACGAGTTCCATGTGCGCTTGGTGAACGCCGAGTCCGACAAACGCTCGGTCATCCTCGAAAACGGCTGGCTCCCCTCGCACCCACGCGTACTCGTCGACGCTGGCTTGCGCATGCTCCCGACCCTCGAAAACGCGGTCGCCCAAAGCGAGGCGGCCGGCCGGCTCCTGGCCATCATCACGAAGCTGCGCTTGAACTCCGAAGACGAGATCAACCGACGCGCCGCCGATGAACTGAAGGTCCACCTCGAGCGCTACTACCGAAGCGACCGGATCATGGGCTACTGGGTCTTGGGCTTTTTGGCGCTGACGATCGGCGGCCTGGTCTGGTGGTTCTCGGACTGAGGGCACAAAGCTCCGGCCGCGATGGCCGCCCCTTTGTCTCGTGATGCGCGAAAGCGCGAAATCACTGGCATCCGGCTTGCAAAGTTTGGGGATGTCGAAGGCAGGGTCTTGGCCCCAACGCCAGCCCCCACAACCGGCCCTCGACCGCCAAACCGCCATGAACGCCAATCAGACCGAGATCCTGAGCCGTCCTCACAACCGTCGCGCCAAAGTGGTGCATGCCTTGGCGCGCGATGTGGACTGCGATGCTCGCAACGCACTGCGACATTTGGATCAAGTGGCGACGAGAATCGTCACTGCGCTGCCCACGCGCGACGACCTGACCGAAATGGCAGCTCGCGGCGAGCGCCTGCGCCACATCGCCCTTGGCGTCGCCGAGCTCGACCACGAAGTCGACGCCGAAGCCCTCGAGCTCATGGCCTACCAAGTCACCCGCATGCTCGATCGCCTCGCCGAGCTCGCGGCCTACACCCGCCACATCGCCAGCCGGACCCCCGCGCGCCCCGCCGACAACGACCCGAGCGCAAGCTCGAGCTGGCCGGTGGGCTGAGTCTTGCCTGCCTCACCCCGGCGGCACGAACTCGTCGCAAGCGCCGTCGATCTCCGCGACGGCGGCGGCGAAGAAGGGGGCGTAGTCGGGCTCGCAGACGCTGCCCCATTGGCCGAAGGTGAAGCTCTCGGCAAAGGCGCGCAAGATGGGGGCGTCGCCGTTGTCGGTG
>JAUIJR010000464.1 GCA_030431075.1 Polyangia bacterium
AGGTCGTCTTCGCGGGCGAGCCTTCGGTACATGCGAAGCAGTCGATTCGCCTCGACGCCCCGTTCCGGCGCGCTCTCGGAAGCTCGCGGACTCGAGGCGCGCAGCGTCGACTCGCCCGCTGCCACTTGCGCCCCGACCTCGCGCAGGAGGTCGTCGAGCGGCCCGCGATCACCATGGTCGTCGAGCAGGGCGTCGCGGGTGGTCTTGCGTTCGTGGGTTGGGCTTTGTTTCATCATCCACTCCAGGTGCTCGAGGGCGCGCTTCTTGAGGGCGGCGGTGGCCGCGTGGGCCGGGCCATGCAGGCGAAGGACGGCGCGGTAGAGGCTTCGATCGATGCGCCATGCGACCAAGCGTCGTCCGCTGGCCACGGCCGCGCTCGGTTCGGGGCGCGACGCCAGCTCATCGGCCGCGCGCCGCAGGGCTTGCAGATCTTCGAAGGCGCGGGCTTGCTCGAGGGCCTCGAGCTCGAGGTCCAGCGCCAAGCCGCCCTCCCCCTCGCCGCCATGGACCCGCGCGGTGGCCAGCGCCTCGCGCGCGCGGCCTTCGTGCCCCGCGACGCGAGCGCGCCCCGCTGCGACCAACGCCAAGGCGGCCGCCTCACGCGTCGCCCCGGCCGCGACCAGGGCCTCGCGCGCGCGCTCGAGTTCGGAAGTGGGCGCGCCGGCCAGCGCGGCTGCGCCATCGACCCGCGCGCGGTCGAGGGCCGAGGCCTGCCCCGCCTCGATCACCCGCGCGACCCATGCACAGCTTTGCCGCGCCTCTTCGGCCGCGCCGCTCGAGACGAGGATCTCGCTGACGTTCCAGACGGCGGCGCCGAGCGCCTGCATCTCGCCGCGGGCGAGCAAGTTGCGCAGCACCCGTCGGGCGATGCTCTGCGCGTGGACCAGCTCGCCCGCTTCGAGGGCGGTCGCGGCCAGGTTGCCTTCGAGCCAGGTGGCGGCCCCCGGTTCGTGCGCCTGGCGAAAGGCTCGCGCGGCCCGAGCGTAGGCCGCCCGCGCCTCGCGGCCGTGCCCTTGCAGGCCCTCGAGGTTGCCCAACAACTGTTGCGCCCGCGCGACTACGGCTGCCGCCGCGGCCTCCGAGCTCTCGCCCCCACTGGGCTGCGCGCACAGCTCCAAGGCGCGCGCCAGCAAGGCCCGGGCCGGGCAGCTCGCGTCGGAGGCTTCGAGCCCCGCGCTCATCGCCGCGTAGGCCGCCCACGCGCAAGCCCCCGCCTCGGCGAGGGCCTCGACGCCCTCGCGCGGGCTTGTGTCCTCGGACAAGCTCGACCATAGCGCGCGACCCTGCACGAGCGCGGTCTCGGTCTCGCCGGCGTCGACCAGGGCGCGGATCCGAATGCCGCGCGCATGCATGCGCGAGGCGCTCGAGGCCTCGCCGGCCAGCTCGCCTTCGATGTCTTCGAGCAGCTCCAGGCAGCGCCGCGCCTGGCCGCTTCGCAAAGCGCTTCGCGCTCGCAGCAAGCGGGCGCGGGCCTCCCAGCTCGCGTCGGGACTCGCAGCGCGCTCGCCCCCCGCCACGCGCGCGAGCGCCTCTTGGGCCCGCCCGGGATCCCCGCGACGCAGATGCAGCTCGGCCGCGCGCAAGGCCAGATCCGGCGGCACCGCCGAAGGGCTGCGCTCGATCCACGCGAGCAGCTCGGCGTCGCGGCGCGCGTCCAAGCGGGCGGGCGCGGCCTCGACGATCGCGTCGACGCGACCTACCTGCAACGCCAGCGCCAAAGGCAGCGGCTCCCCTCGCTCACCGAGAGCCTCGGCGCAAGCGCTCGCCAGCGCCGTTGCTCTCTCGCCGAGCTGACGCCGCGCGGCCGCGACCACCCACGCGAGCACGCGGCCTTCGTGGGTGTAGCGCGTGGGTAAATCGGGCGCCTGAACGCCCCACGCCGACATGAGCGCGCGGCGGGCGACCTCGGGGGGCAAGCCCGGATCCAAGTTCGCCAGGGCCTCGCGCCAACGGGCGGCGTCCGGCTGTTGCAAGTCGGCCGACTGCGCGGCCCGAAGACACCGCACCAAGGCGGCCGGCCAGCCCTCGCTCAGGGCGTGGGCCAGCTCGACCCAGCGATCGCGCCGGGGTCCCTCGATCGCAGATCCGATTACGCGCTCGGCCTCGGCGAGCGCGAGCGGCGTGAGCTCGAGACGAAGCACGCCGCGCCGCTCCGCCTCGGGGAGCTCGGCGAAGGCCGTGGCCATGGCCGGCGAGACCACCAACACGACGCTGCTGCGGGCCAGCCCGGCGCCAGCGCGCAGCACCGCAAAACGCAGCGCCTCGGCATCTTCGCCCTCGCCTTCGAAGCGCGCGGGCCAGCGCGGAACTTGGGTGCACAAACGGGGCACGCCGGCCTCGCTCGCGTCGCGCGAGTCCAACCAGCGCTCGAGCCAGGTCCCGGCTTCGCCGTCGTCGAAGGCCACGGCATCCAAGGCGGGCGCGTCGAGACCGGCGCGTTGCAGATGCGCCGCGAGCTCACGGACGACCCGGCCGCGTCCCGAGGCGTCCGGGCCGGAGACCAAGACGAGGCGAGGCGGCTCATCGCTGCGCAAGGCGGCAGCAGCCTGCTCCACCGCGTCGCGCAGCGGACCAAAAAAGGGCCAGCGTCTCGGCACCCGCCAGCGCGTCAGGCCCCAATCGCCCTCGCCCGTCGCATCGTCGGCCCGCGCCAGGGTCCGCAACTTCTCGAGGCTGCGCACCAAGGCGACCGGATCGTCGGGGCGTGCGCCCGGGCGCGGGTCCAGCAAGCTCTCCAACACTTCGAAGAGCGCGCCTTCGAGGCGACCTAGCTCCACGCCCGCCTCGTCGCGCAGCGCTCGCAAGCGCGGTGCGACCCCGGCCGGCTTCAGGGCGGCCAAACGCTCCGGGCGTCGCCAAGGCAGCGCGCCAAAAAGTCGCGCGCAGATCAGCGAGCCCAAAGCGAAACGGTCGCTGGCGGGGCCCCCCTGCCCGGCCAGGCTCTCGGGTGCGAGGTAGCCGGGCGTGCCGACCCCGCGCGCGCCCAGGCAGCCCAAGTCGGTGAGCACGATGCCGCCGGTGCTCGTGCGCAGCACGTTGTTGGCGGAGACGTCGCCGTGGTGGGTCCCCGCTTGGTGCAGCGTGCACAAGGCGTGGCCAACTCCGATGGCTTCGTCGAGCACCGACTCCAGCGGCACCGCTTCGACGCGCAAGGGGGCGCCTTCGAGGTAGGCGGTCACCAACCAACGCCGTTGCGCTGCGTCGCTGACCAGCTCGATCGCGTCGGGCAGGTGCGGCGATGCGATCCCCTGCAAGAGCGCGAAGACGGCCGTGGCGTCCAGACTGCCGTCGTCATCGATGGCCTTGAGCACCACCCGCCGCCCATGGAGCTTCGCGCGGAGCACGCCACCCTGGCCACCTGCGGCGAGGACTCGCAACTCCGTGTAGCGAGCTGGCAACTTGGGGATCAAGTCGCTGGCACTTTGGTTGGCAGACATCTGACAACCAAGTAGACCCCACGATGGACGGGATTTCCAGATTAAATCGCGGCTGGCGCCGGGCGCAACCCAGTTGCCTGCCAGGGTCCCTCGGCCAGCCGCCCCCGCACGCGAGTTGCCGGCTCAGCCGCTACCAGTGGAACTTCACGCCGATCGCCCCGAGCATCAGATGGCCCAAGCCCGACGATGCGGCGTGCAGTCGGTAGGAGATCTGCATATCGAGGGCCACCCGCGGGGCCACCCAGATGTCGAGGCCGGAGCCCACGCGGAACTGACCGCCAAAGCTCGTCGAGCTGCCGTTGAGGGCCGGCGTCACCACCGCCAAGCCGCCCGCGAGGTCGAAGTAGGGCTCGAAACGCCCCATCGTGGGCACGAAGGCGCGAACGATGAGCAGGTCGTAGCTGCTCAGGCGCCCTTGATCCTCGATCACGTAGGTCTGCCCGTTTTGCTGCACGGTGGTCTGCACGAGGTCGTGCGGCGTCCACGTGAAGCCCAGGCCCAAGCCGAGGTAGGGCTTGGCCCGATATCCGAGCTCGACGCCCCAGCCCAATCCGACGACCCGCGAGCTCGCCGGCGGCGAGGCGGAGCCGTCGACGGGCCCGTTGACCAGGCCGCGCAAGCCGAACCAGCCCTGACCGCGCCACGGCGTGCGGGCGACGTACTGCGGGTCGACGTCGGGGGGTGCTGGCGGCAAGGGGGCCGCGTTGGCGGGCACGCGATGGGGCTTG
>JAUIJR010000031.1 GCA_030431075.1 Polyangia bacterium
GCGAGGCGAACGACGCGCTCGGTGACCGAGCCCAGCAGCACGCGCCGCAGGCCGCGACGTCCGTGCGAGGGCATGACGATCAGCTGCACGCCCTTTTCGGTGGCCCAGTCGACGATCTCGTCACCGGGGCCGCCGGTGCCGAAGACCACCGCGATCTGGGCGCCGATCCCCAGCTCGTCCATCGCCTCTTGCAGCGACTTGCTCGCGCGCTCGACCACGGAGCTTGCGTCGAGCTTCCCCCAGATGGCCGAGGGATCGCCGGGGGCCGGTAGATCCGTCACGTACAAGGCGTGCAGCTGCGCGTCCTCGGCGACCATCGTTCGGGCCACCCGCATCGCCTCTTTGCAGGCTTCGCTGAAGTCATAGGGGACCAGGACCGAACCGAGGGGGAGCTGCCACGCCATGGTGCCGCCATCCTACGGGGAGTCGTGGCGGCGCGCTATGATGGAGGGCGTGCCGATTTTGCGTGGATGGATGCAGGCCGCATGTGGCCTGAGCTTGAGTCTGGCGGTGGCCGGCTGCACGCGCGCTCCGGCGGGCAGTGAGGGGGAGGCGGCGTCTTCGGAGGCCGGCAGCCAGGGCGAGTCGGAAGCGAGTGGCGAAGGCGAATCGACCGAAGGCGACGGCCCCGTGCCCGATCTTCTCGAGTGCGGTGGTGCTGAGGTGCGCATGGAGTCGCGCCCGGTCCCCTACATGATCGTCGTCGATCGCTCGGCCGCCGCCCTCGTCGCGTGGGATGACGACGGGGATCCAACGACCTCTGAGCGCACCCCGGCCGAGATCGCCGACGAAATCATCGCGGCGTGGCTCGATCAGTCCGGCGAGAGCGAGTGCTCGGGCTACTGGCCGGGTCTCGTCCTCGCGCCCGGGGCTTCGGTCTCCGATCCCGGGCCAGGCTCGGCGTGCGCGACGGACTTCGTCACGATCGCGCCCGGCCCCGCGAGTACGAGCGATCTGGCGGGCATGTGGTCCTCGCCGCCGCTCCCCGCCGGCGGTGCACCCATCCGAGCGGCGCTCACCCGCGCCCTCGAGGTGGACGCCGAGGCGGGGGACGGCCCGACCGCCCCGATCTTCCTGCTGCTCGCCGAGCCGCCGGGCTGCGGCGATGGCCTGGATCCCGAGCAGCTCGTCGACGATCTGCTCGCCCCAGTCCAAGCTCCGGCGCGTGTGGTCGTCGTCCGCACGGGGCCCGACGAGGGCGTGACGCCCAGCGTCGCGGACACGGTGCCCGATGGCGTCGACCGGGGGGCCTTCTTCGCGGCGCTCGCGACTCATCCGAGCGTCGCCGCAGTGGTCGCGCCGGGGGATGCCCCGACCGCGTTGCTCGACCTCGGCGCTTGCTCCGGCCAGCTCGGACGACGATGTTTCGTCGTTGCGTCGTGCGAGATCGATCTGACCGAGCCGCCGAACTCGCCGCCGCCGAGCCCCGATGCCGTCGTCGATGTCGAGGTCAACGGGGTCGTGTACCCGCGTCTCGACCTCAGCCCGGAGGCCTGCGCCGCGCTGCCCACGACCGGCGCCTTCATCATGCTCGACGAGGCGCGGCTTCAGCTTTGCGGTGACGCCTGCGCGTCGACCTGCAACGGCGATCTCGAGGATCCGGCGGCCGTCTTCGATTTGAAGATCGACTACCGCTGCACCACGCCGACCTAAAAACGCCCGCGCAGCTCGAGTCCGGCGCCGGCCGGACCGAAGCCGGGGACCACGTCGATCCGCCGCGCGTTTTGGTCCCGGTAGGCTTTGCGCTTCTTTTCGCGGCTCAGGCCCAAGCCGAGCATGGTGACGCCGGCCAAGGTGGCGACCCCGCCGACGACGGCGCCCACCACCAGCAGGCCGTTGCCGAGCTTGCCTTTTTGGATGGCGTCCCGGCGTGCTTCGAGCTGTGCGCCCGTGGCGAGCTCGCCGACCTCGCGCTCGGCCTTGCTCCCCAAGGCCATGCCGGCGCCCATGGTGCCGAGGCCGGCCGCGCCGAGGCTGGTCAGCACGGCGCCGCCGATGATGATTCCGCGGTTTTGTTTGGCCAAGCTCGCGTCGAGCTCGGGGTCGAAGTCGGGGCGTGAGAGCGCCGCGAGCTCGCGCTCTTTGGCCGCGCGCGCCGACTCGACCTCCGCGATCTGCCCTTCGAGCTCGGCCAAAACCCGCTCGACCTGGGCGCGCTCTCGATCCCGCGCGGGCCCCTCAGGGTAGGCCTCGTCGATGCTCTCCGCGAAGTTTTGCAGCGAGGCCCTCGCTTGGCGCAGATGGGAGAGGTCTTCGTCGATGTCGAAGGCCCGCTTTTGGGCCGTGGCGATGTTGTAGATCAGCTCCGCGCGGATCTTTGCCGTCTCGTAGTTGGGCGGCAGCGCGTTGTAGGCCTCGAGCCAGGTCTCGATCGCCTCTTCGTAGCGCCCCGCGGTGTAGTCGGTGACGCCGCGCTGATAGATTGCCTCGGCCGCGGCGAGATCGGGATCTTCACTTTCGGCTTCGGCCTCGGCTTCGGCCGGCAGCTCCTCGGGGGGCGCGGCCAGGCTCGCGGTCGGGCACAGCAGCGCGGCGAGTAGGGGAAGGCACGCGCGCATCAAAAGTCTCCGTAAGAAAAGGAGAGGTCGGCCCCCGAGGCCACGGCGAGATCCGGCTGGCCGTCGCCATTGAAGTCGTTGTGGACGATCCAGTTGGGCGCGGCGCCTACGTCGAACTCGATGGCGTCGGGGAACTCGCCCTCGCGCCCCAGGTAGATGCTGAGCTTGTCGTCGTCGGTGTTGGCCACGACCAGGTCGGGCTGCGCGTCGACATTCACATCGGTGATGCGTACGAAGGTCGGCGAAGGGCCGACGGGGAGATGCTCGGCCTCGGCCAGCGAGCCATCCGCTGTGCCGCGAAAGAGGCTCACACTCGCCGAGCCGAAGTTGGCGACGGCCAGATCCGCCCGACCGTCGACGTCGAGGTCGGCGGCCGCGATGAAGCTGGGCGTGACCTGGGTGTCGAGCTCTTGGGCGATGGTGAAGTTGCCCGTGCCGTCGCCATGCAGCACGGTGATCTGATCGAGGGGACGGTTGGCGACGATGAGGTCGACGTGCCCGTCGCCTTGCATGTCGAAAAGCGGCGCGAGCCAGGCCCCGGGGTTGGCTTGGATGCCCTGGGCCGCGCCGAAGTTGGCGTTGCCGTCGTTCTCGAACCAAAAGACGGTGTCGCCGTTCGACACGAGGGGGTCGGCCGCGGCGAGGAGGTCGAAGTCGCCATCGCCGTCGACGTCGGCTTGGCGGACGCTGCGCGCGTCGCCCGGCATGGCGAGGTTGGTGACGGCCCGCGCCGAGAAGAGATCGGTGACGACGAGCAGGGTCGGCGCGTTCTCGAGGGTGAAGGCGGCGTCGATCTCGTCGTTGCCGTCGAAGTTCCCGATCTCGATCGACTCGATGGTGCCGTTGATCTCCTCGCCGATCAGGGCGTCGAGATCGCCCATGCCGTCATTGACGAGGATGCGCGTCTGCCAACAAGGCCCATTGATCAGCCCACCGCAGTTCGTGTTGGAGATGGCGACGAGGTCGATGTCGCCGTCTTCGTCGAGATCCGCGTCGACGAGCAAGCGCACCACGCCACCGATCCGCTGCTCGTCGGCTGCGCCGTAGCAAAACTCGCCCGGGTCGCTGCGCCCGTTGCCGCACTGCCCGCAGACCTGGTTGGTGCAGCTTTGATCTGCCCCGCAGTCTGCGTTGGCCTCACAGATGGCGCCGACGGTGTCGAGGCCCTCGTAGCAGGCCACACCAAAGCTCGCGCCGAGAAGGGCGACGAGCAAAGGAGCGAGGCGTCGGCGCATTCGTCGTGAGTCTAGCGCGCCGGCGGACACAGCGGGGTCACGCCGCCTCAGCCCGCCAGCAGCTCGCGCAGGGTCTCTTTGGGCTGGGCGCCCACGACGGCGCGGCGGTCGACGACGAAGGTGGGGACACCGCGGACGCCGGCTTCCATGGCGGTGGACCATTGCTCGCGGCGCAGCTTGGCGTAGTGGTCACCGGCCAGGGCGGCGTGGGCGGCTTCGGGGTCGAGGCCGACACGCGCGGCGATGTCGACGAGGACTTCCGTGTCGTAGAGGTCGCGGTTGTCGACGTGATAGGCGGCGAAGAGTTCGCGGTGCAGGTGGCGCAGGGTCTCGGGCGAGCAGCGCTCGGCCGCCCAGATGGCGAGCTCTTGGGCGCGCTGGGTGTTGTGCACCCGCCGACCCTCGAGCTCGGTGGGGTAGGCCAGATCTTCGGCCGCGCAGATCTGGGCCAGGCGCTGCGTCGCCGCCTCGACCGGGATGCCCTTTTGGCGCAGGTAGCTGGCGAGGTCGCGGCCCTCGGGCGGCGTGTCCGGGCTCAGAGGGAAGTGCACCCAGCGAAGCTCCGGAGTTTGATCCTCCGGCAGCGACTCGAGCACCGACTCGAGGCGCGCGAAGCCCAGGTAACACCAGGGGCAGGCGTAGTCGCTGAAGACCGTGAGCGGCGTGGACATGGCCCAGGCTTAGCGCGTTCCATCGACATCGCCAGCGCCGTCTTCGTCGTCGTCGGGGGCGTCGTCCTCGGCCGCCGCGCCGAAGATCTGGGCGCCCAGCCAGTGCTCGGTCAGGGCGACGCGGCGGGCCAGCTCGGCGCGGCCTTCGGCTACCGCGCGCAAGAGGAAGTCGAAGGGGGCCATCGCGCGCGAGTCCTTGCGCGTCACCGGCAAGCGCAGCGACTCGGAGGGGTGGGGGGCCTCGCCTTCGGGCACCTCGTGCACCACCGGGAACTCGCAGATCACGACGCCGGACTCGGGGCGACCGCGGCGTCCGGGGGCGATGTCCTCGAGCATCGTCAGCATCGGGGCGTTGCGGGCCAGCACCTCGCTGCGAAAGCGCTCGATGCCGCGTTCGGCCGCGCAGGCGATCAGGCGATCCATGAACGCGCGGCCCAGGCCTTGGCCTTGGAACTCGTCGACCACCACGATGGCCGGCTCGGCCACCGTGGGATCGTTGGGGTCCGCGACGAAGCGAGCCACGCCCGCGCCGAGGCCTTCGTTGCCCTCCTCATCGATCTCACCGGCGACGAAAGCGAAGTGCGAGACGCCGTCGGGCTCGGTCAGGTAGTCGAGCTCCGCGTCGGTCAAGCTGCGCTTGTCGGTAAAAAATCGGCGGTAGCGCGACTCGGGGGACAAGCGGGCCAGGCCCTCGCGCATCTTTTCGCGATCGTCCGGACGGATCGCGCGTAGACGGATCCGTCGACCGTCGGCGAGCTCGAGGCGCTCGTCGTAGTCGGGGCCGAAGCGCCAGTCCGCCGTCATCGTTGCGAGTATGGCGGCCGGGGCGCGGGGCGCAAGCGCCTTGCCGCGAGGGGCGGTCTCAGTGCGCGTCGGGCTTTGCCGCGCCCTCTTCGCCTTCGGGTTTGGCTTCGGGCTCGGGCTTGGGCAGGGTCTTGCCCCACACCGGCTCGCCGTACTTCAGCTCGCCAAAGCTCGCCTTGCGGCTTTGTTCGCGCGCGGCTCGCTCTTTTTCGCCGGGCGCATCCGACCAGTCGAGGGTGACCGTCTGCTTTTGACCCTTGCGCTCGACGACCAGCTTCTTTTTGGGATCGCCTTGTTGCATCGCCATGTAGGTCGCCCAGGGGTGTGCGCCCTCCATGCCTTCGAGGTGCAGAAGCTTGTCGCCCTTTTTGATGCCCGCTTTTTTGGCGACGCCGTCTTTTTCGAGGCTCTCGACCGTGAAGCCAGGGCCGAAGTCGATGCCCAGCTCGCGGCGGGCCATGGGCTTGGCGAACTCGCGGGGCAACATGCGCTCGTGGTTGGCGAGCTGGTAGGCCGAGATCGCCACCACCATGGCCGAGTGTTGCTGGTACTCGGGGACGGCCGCGTCGAGGGTGTCGAACTGCGTGTGGTGGGCGTGGTCGTAGTCGGCGCGACCTTCTTGGATCCAAAAGAAGGCCGGCGCGCCGGCGCGAGCGAAGGGCGTGTGGTCCGAGCCGCCGGTCTGCAGCTCGGGGGTGAGCTGCAGGTGAAAGGGCATGGCCTCGTTCAGCGCGAGCAAGGGCGCGAAGATCTGCTTGGCGTCTTCGAGCATCTCCGGGGTGATCGACAAGCCGGCCAAGAAGTTCGTGCCGCCGTCGTGGACGAGGACGGCCGAGACCTTGTCCATGAGCTCGGGGTGGGCCTCGACGTACTTGGTCGAGCCAAAGAGCCCCTGTTCTTCGCCCGACCAGAGCATGAAGCGGATGGTGCGCTTGGGCTTGGCGCCGGCCGCCATCAACAAGCGCGCGGCTTCCATGGTGGTGGCGACGCCCGTGCCGTTGTCGACGGCACCCACGGCCCCGTCCCAGCTGTCGAGGTGTCCGCCGACGATGACCAGCTCTTCGGGCTTTTCGCTGCCGACGATGTCCGCGATCACGTTGTTTTGGATGACCGGCCCGCGAAAGAAGCTGTTGTGGATCGAGAACTCGAGCTCGACCGCGACCGGCTCGCCCTCTTTGGGCGCGAGCATGGCCATGAGGGCCTCGTGTTGATCGCCGCGCAAGTTGATGTGCACCTGCGTGGGTAGGTCGTCCCAGCTGATCTCGTGATCCCCCGAGGTGTGGACCAGCTCTTTGTCCGGATCACGCGCGGCGTGAATGAAGCCGGCCGCGCCCGCCTCGGCCAACGCCTTCTCGATCGCCGTGCGGGCCTTGGCGTCGTGGCTGTCGCGGACGTCCGCGGGCAAGACGATCCAGGCGCCTTCGACCTCGTCTTTCTTTTTGGCCAGGGCTTTGGCCTTGGCGACGCTGGCCGGGTAGAGCAGGGCGCGCCCGCGGTGGGGTCCGGCCAGGCCGGGCGTCCAGCTGCGGGTGATGAAGTCGTAACTTTGGGCTTCGGGGCTGACGATGCCGCCCGACCATTCGCCGCGATCGAAGCCGACGGGGTAGCTGCCCCAGGGCTCGAGCGAGGCGCGCAGGCCCCAGCTGGCGAACTGCTCGGTGGCCCAGCGTTCGGCGGCCATCAAGGCGTGCGACGAGGTCAGCCGCGGCCCAAAGGTGGTCGTGAGGTAGCTGAGGTGCGCGTCGACCTGCGACTCGGTGTGCCCGAGCTCGACGATCCGCTGCACCACGGGATCCTCCGACACGGTGGGCCACGCGGGGATGCTCGCCTCGGGGCTCGCGGTGGACTCGGGGCCATTCGCGGCCGCGGTCTCGGGGCTCTGGCTCGGCGCCGGATCCTTGGCGCAGGCGAGTGCGAGGCAGGCCAGGCCAAAGAGCCATCGGCGGGGGCCGCGAAGGGAGGGGGAGGGGGGCGCGCGCATGGGCGGAATCTACCAGCGAAAAAAAGTGCAGAGGGCTGTCGATCGGCCGTCTCGCCGCCCGTCGTGGAGGCGAAAGGGCGAAAACGCGGGGCTCGGATGCCCCCTCCTCTTTGCCCCGAGAAAGGAACGCGAACCAGATGACGCAGAGCACTTCGATCCAACACACCCCCGGCCGCTTCGTGTGGCACGAACTCATGACCCGCGACCTCGCCGCCTCACGGCGCTTTTACACCGAGCTCTTCGGTTGGAGCGTCGAGGAGATGGACATGGGCATGCCCGAGCCCTACCTCGTCGTGAAGGCGGGCGATGCGATGGTCGGTGGTTTGGTCCCCGCGCCCGGCGAAGGCGTGCCCCCGCACTGGGCGAGCTACGTCTCGGTCGACGACGTCGACGCCGCGGCCGCCCGGGCCGAGAAGGCCGGCGGCACCGTCTTGCACCCGCCGACCGACATCCCGGTCGGGCGATTTGCGATCATCGCGGATCCGCAAAGTGCGGCCGTTGCCTTGTTCCGCGCGGCCGAAGGCGACGACCCCGAAGTCGATGCGCCGCGCCTGGGCACCTTTTGTTGGGACCAGCTCAACACCCGCGACCCAAAGGCGGCGAAGGCCTTCTATGGCGAAGTCTTCGGCTGGCACAGTGAGGCTTTCGGCGAGGCGATGACCACCTTCAAGCGTGGCGAGCGAGACGCGGGCTCGATGATGCAAGCGCCCGAGGGCGTGCCCTCGCACTGGCTGAGCTACGTGGTGGTCGACGCGCTCGAGGGGGCGCGAGAACGCGCAGAGGCTCTGGGCGGCAAGGTGCAGATGGCGGAGATCCCGGTGCCGGGAATCGGTCGCTTCGCGGTCATCGCCGACGACCAAGGCGCGCCGCTCGCCTTGTTCGAGCCCGCCCGGGGCTGAGCCTCGGTCTTTGGGGTCCCGTCTTCGGGGGCCGTCTGGGCGCGCGATCGCGGCGTCCGGGGGGCCCCCAAAGAAAATTCTGCGTGGGAGTGATCGAAGCCGCGGGTGGGGGGACTGCTAAGCTGGAGAGGTCTCGGCCCCTGGGGCGAGACCGTACATCGAGCCCGATGTGCGCCTTGACTGAACTAGCTTGAAAGGCGGATCCCGTGAGGCGATCTCGAATACCTCGATCTTTGCATGCACTCGACATTTGTCGTTCGGCGCGAGCCGGCCTGGCCCTGAGCACCCTCCTGCTTCCGCTCGGCGGGGCCATGGGCTGTTCTGCCGATGCCGCTGGCGACTACGGCACCTTCACCGAGAGCGGCGACAGCTCCGGCACGGGGGGCGCCTCGGGCGAGGGCGGGACGGACGGCGGGGACACCGGGCCCGACGACGAAGAGGATGCAGACTTTCGCGTCCCCAGCCCGAGCGGGCGCTACGTCTACGCGGCCAGCGCGACCACCGACCGGGTGGCGGTGATCGAGACCGAGAGCTTGCGGGTGGATGTGATCGATGTCCCCCGCATGCCCATCGAGGTCGCGGCCCTGCCTGCGACCAGCGCGGCCGGCGAGGTGGCGGTCCTCTCCGCCGGCACCGACGAGCTCGCCTGGCTGACCACCGACGACGCGGGCGACACCTTGGTGCGTCTGTTCGAGGTGAGCCCGGGCTCGAATGCCCTGCGGGCCTCCCCCGTGGCCGCCCAGGTCATCGCCTTTCACGACGCCGACGACACCGAGAACCTCGGTCCGGGCAGTGACCAGGAACTCTCCGTGGTCGACGCGGCCGCCGAGCGCGTCTACGAGATGACCGTGGGCGCCCATCCGCGTGAGCTGCGGATCTCGAGCGACGGCGCCTTTGCCTACGTGGTCACGGACGATGGCGTCAACGTCATCGATCTCGGGGCCCTCGAGGGGCTCGGGAAGCCGCCGCTGATCCCGGTGGTCGACGACCCCGCAATCGATCCCGGCCGGGTCGAAGTGCAGATCGCGGCCGAGTACGCGAAGGCCGTCGCGCGCATCGACGACCAGGCGCGCGTGGTGGTGACGGATCTGCAAACGGGCATCCGGGCCTCGATCGACTTGCCCGGCATCCCTACCGACATCGACATCGCCGAGGATTCGAATCGGGCCATCGTCACCATTGGCCAGACCGATGGGAGCGTCTTGTTCGAGATTCCCCTCGACGCCGCACCCGGGGTGGCGAATCAGCTGAACCTCTTGGCCGACGAGTACGTGACCTTGACCCAGCTCTCCCGCGACGGGCAGCGGATGGTGCTCTACACGCGGCACAATCCCTTTACGCCGGGAGATGGGGACGGCGACGGAGATGGAGACGGCGACGGAGATGGAGATGGAGATGGCGACGGAGATGGAGACGGAGACGGAGATGGAGACGGAGATGGAGATGGAGATGGAGACGGCGACGGAGATGGAGACGGCGATGGAGATGGAGATGGAGACGGCGATGGAGATGGAGATGGAGATGGAGATGGAGATGGCGATGGAGATGGAGATGGAGATGGAGACGGCGATGGAGATGGAGATGGAGACGGCGATGGAGATGGAGACGGCGATGGGGACGGCGACGGCGACGGCGACGGCACACCCATGCCCGCACCCGATCCCACCGTCGACCCTCGCAACCGCGTGACCATCCTGCGCAACATGGGGGGGAGCTGGGTGCCCTACACCTTCTTCTCCGAGCGGCGGATCCGCGCGGTGGGCATCGCTCCCGACGGCGCCTCGGCCCTTCTCTTGCACGAAGGCTTGGGGGCCGACGCCTACACCTTGGTGGACCTCGAAGCGACGGTCCCCATCAAGAAGACCCAGAACCTTCCGGCTTTGCCGCAGACCATCGTCTTCGAAGCCACCGGCGAGCGTGCCTTGGTCTTGGTTCGAGATGACGCGAGCGGGACGCGGCGGGTCGATCTGGTCGATCTACGCAGCTTCATCGTCGGGGGTATCGAGCTCGGTTCGCCGCCGGCGGGCGGAGGCAGCGTCGAAGCGACGATGAAGCTCTTCGTCTCGCAAGAGCATCCGACCGGTCGGATCTCTTTCATCGGCAGCGACGGGACGGTCGAGACACTCACCGGCTTCGAACTCAACGACGCGGTCAAGGATTAGCGCCGCACTCACTTGGATGAACTGACATGTCGAAACTTCTCAACTTCACACTGGGGCTCGGCTGCCTGGGCGGCCTGGCCTGCGAGTACGCGCCCGCCTTCGAAGAGGCGCTGGACATCAGCGGTCCGGTGGCGACGGACGCCGCCTTGACCTGGGTCGATCACGGGCGCGAGGAGCTGGTCTTCTTCGTGCCGCGCGACGACGACTACGTGGTCCGACGGCGCGCCTTGACCAAGCCGGGCGAGCGCGTGCTGTGGAACCAGCCCACCTTGGATCGCTCCGAGCTCTTGGTGCTCGGTGGACCGGCCGACGCCAAGCAAGAGGAGGTCGAAGAGACCCTCTACCGGCTCCCCGCCGACGGGGACGGGGACGCGGTCGAGTACGACGTGCTCGCGCCCTTCACCGGCTTGGCCCTGAGCCCGGACGGTGCACACGGGGTGCTCTACTTCAGCGGGACGGACACCGACGCGCCCTTGAACAACGCGAACGAGGTGTCGATCGTCGACCTCGAGGGCAGCGAGGCGCGCAACCTCACCCTCAACGGCTTTGGCGGGCGCGTCCGCGACGTTCAGTTTCCGGGTCGAGATGCGACGGGAGAGCCGAGCCCCGTGGATGTGGGCGGCATCTCTCGGGACATCGTGACCTTCTTGGCCGACGGCGAGATCGTCTTGGTGGACATGCTCAACGAGGGCGCCGACCAAGTGGCCGTGCGCTTTGGAGACACCGGCAACTTCAACCCCACGCAGACCCTCTTGCGCCCCGCCGGCGGCGGTGTCGACGACCCCGCGCTCTTCGTGCGCAGCGCGAACAGTGCCGACGTGGCGATGCTCTTTTTGAAGGACAAGCCCGACGAGGAGACGGGGGAGCCGGGCTTTACGGCCAGCATCAACCTGGTGCCGGTGGGGGCCGGCGTGACCGACTTTCTCCACCATGACGAAGACGAGGTGCCCTACCTGATCACGGCCAACGCCACGACGCAGCGCTTCGCCTTCACCGACATCCGCACCCAAGAGTCCTTCGATGTCGGGGCCGAGGGGCCGGTGACCGAGATCTTTTTGCGCGACCAAGCCCGCGGGGACCTGACCGTGCGCCAGCTCGTCGGCTGGGCGCGCGGATCGACCGAGATCCACACCCTCGATCTCGACGGGATCGGCAGCTCGATCGGACGACGTCCGCGCCACCTCAAGGTGGAGCGTGGCATCGACGACCTCGTGGTTCTCGACAACGATCGCGTGCTGGTCGGCGCGGGGACGGTGCTCTACGTGGTCGACATCAGCAAAGAGCAGGTCACACCCCTCGAGTCGAAGGCGCCCTACGATCCGCGCTCCTCGGCTCTGGACGATCAGATTCTTTTGCTCGGCACGCCGGGGCAGCCCTGGGTCAGCACCGTCGATCTCGAGGGCCTGAACCCCGAGTCGATGCTGCTCGACGACACCATCGCCGACTTCTTCTACCTCTCGGCCGCCGGCAAGGTGGTCACGACACATATCGAGCGCTTCGGTCATCTGACCGTGGCCGACGCCCGCGATCCTTCGCGCGGGGACGCCTACGTCGCGTGGGGATTTTTGCTCGAAGGGATCTTGGACTGACATGTACGCACTGACCTTGAACTCGGCCCTGGCCCTGGCCCTGCTCGGACCTGCGGCCAGCGATGCGAGCGCGCCCGCGAGCGACGCGACGACGAAGGCGCGGCTCGACGAGATCTTCGGCGAGGATGCCAAGTCGCCAGCTCCGGACGAGGGCGCGGCCCCGGCCCCGGCCCCGGCGAGCGCTCCGGCCCCGGCCCCGGCTCCGGCGAGCGCTCCGGCGAGCGAGCCCGGGGCCGAGGTGCCGGCGAGCGCCGAGGCGCCGGCCCCCGGAGCCGAGGCGGCCCCCGAGGCCCTCCCTAGTCTGGGACCCTCTGCCTTCGACGAGGTGTCGGCCGAAGAGGCATCGCCGCCGGAGGAAGAAGCGAGCGACGCGGCCCCCGAGGCCGCGGTCGAGACCGAGGCAGCACCCAAGCTCCCGCCCTCGCCCGTGTGGCCGGACATCCCGGTGCGTTGGCGGGTCGAGTTCATGATCGGCGCGGGCACCAGCAGCTTTTACGGGCGCGACTACACCTTCTTCGACGACGACGACCGGCGCATGGTCAACCCGGTGGTCGAGTTGCGGGCCGACGCCAAGCTCGCGGGACCCTTTTATCTCGGGGGTGGCTTTGGCTACCGCTTCGGCGAGTCGAGCGCGTCGCCCTTCGGAGACGGCCAAAGCTCGCTGAAGCTGCACGAGCCGCGCGGCTTCATGCGCTTTAGCTACGAGCCGGTGCAGGGCGTCGACGTCTACGGCGACCTCGCCTTGGGCCTGGCCGTGGTCGACTACGTGGTCGAGCTCGACACCCGCAGCGAGGAGCGCCGCTACGCCTTCGTCGGTGACGCCCTGGTGGGAACGGCGCTCTCTTTGCCCAAGCGCTGGTTGCCGCGGCGCGGATCGTCGCGCACCACGGTCGGCCTCGACTTCGGGATCGGCTACAGCTACCGCTCCCCCGTCGAGATCCAGCCGAGCTTCGAGCTCGACGACGAACCCATCTCCACCGACTTCTCGAGCTTCGGTAAACTCAGCTTGCACGGGCTGACTTGGCGGCTCGGCGTCTTCGTTCGATTCATGTGAGGCCGACCATGCGCAGTCCATACGACGACGAAAGACGCGCGCTGCGACGGGGACTCGCCTTGGCCGGGCTCTTGCTCGCCGCGCCGAGCTTGGCCTGCGGCGCCTCGGACGGGGCGGGCGACGACTTTGGCGACTCCGGCGGATTCGGCGAAGCCGGCACGGAAAGTGGCAGCGCGAGCGAAGGCGACGCGAGCGGAGGCGGAACGACGACGAGCGACTCGAGCACGAGCGGTGGCGATGGCGACGGCGATGACGAGGGCGACACGGGGGAGCCGCCGCCGCCACCCGAAGAAGAAGAGGAGGGGGACTTCGAGTTCCCGCAGGCCAGCGGCCGCTTCGTCTACGCGGCCAACGAGACCACGGATCGGGTCGCGGTCATCGACACCGAAGATCTGGCCATCGATGTGGTCAGCGTCAGCCGCGGTCCGACTTGGGTGCAGCCCATCGCCTCCAGCAGCGCCGACGCCGGCTCGGTCGCGGTGCTCAGTCCGGGCTCCGACGAGCTCACCTTCATCCGCACGACGGCGGCCGGCGTGAACAGCCTCGAGCTGCGGGCGGTGGCCGAGGGGGCGAACGCCTTGGCCGCTTCACCGGCCGGTGATTTCGTGATCGCCTATCACGACATCGACATCGAGGCCGCGCCCGTCGGTTCGGACCAAGAGATCACGGTGCTCTCGACCGCCGCGGGCGGCCCCAGCTACGCGCTGGCCGTCGGGGCCCACCCGCGCGCGCTGGAGTTCGCGCCCGACGGCAGCCGCGCCTTCGTCATCACCGACGATGGCGTCAACATCATCGACCTGGGCGAGATCGCCGATGTGGACAAGCCGCCGCTGATTCCGGTGATCCCGGATCCGGCTTTGGACCCGGCCACCGTCGAGATCCAAGTCTCGGCCAGCCGAGCCCAGGCCCTCGCCCGCGTCGACGAAGAGACCTGGATCGCCGTCACCGATCTCGACGACGGGAGCCAAGTTCAGCTGGAGCTGCCGGGATTTCCCACCGACGTCGACGTGGTCGCCGACGGAAGCTTCGCGCTCGCCGTCTTGCCCAGCCGCTTCGGCAGCAGCCTCGTCGAGATCCCGCTGCCACCGAGCACCGCGACCGACTTCACCGTGGCCGAGCTCGGTGAGGAGTACGTCGGTGTCGCGCAGCTCGGGGCGGCCGGAGAGGTGGCCTTGCTCTACACGACCGTGGATCCTTGGGCCCTGGACGGAGAGGTCGGGCCCTTGGGCGACCCGCGTTTGCGCATGACCATCGCGCGTCGAAACGGCGGCGGCTGGGACGATCAGCTGACGATGTTCACCGAGGTCCCGATCCGGGCGGCGGGCATCGCTCCCGACGACGCGAACGCCATCTTGCTGCACGACGAGGCACCGTGGCTCAACAGCAACGCGCCGTGGCCCTACACCTTGATCGACCTCGCGGCGCAGTTTCCGAT
Organism: Polyangia bacterium; assembly: GCA_030431075.1. Lineage (GTDB taxonomy): Bacteria > Myxococcota_A > Polyangia > Nannocystales > Nannocystaceae > JAUIJR01. The sequence goes on from JAUIJR010000031.1 coordinate 14,389, forward strand.
CCGCAAGGTCCAGCAAGTGCAAGCCAAACCCAAGTCGGTGCTCTTCACGCCCGATGGGGCCCGCGCCGCGGTCTCGATCCGCAACGAGGCCGGCAGCGTGCGCGCCGTGGATCTCGTGAGCCTCGGCAACTTCATCGTCGACACCCTCCCCTTGGGGTCGCCGCCGCAGGGTCTGGGCCACGTCGAGGTGACCGACAAGATCTTCGTCTCGCAAGAGCACGGCTCGGGGCGGATCACCTTCGTCGCCTCCGACGGCAGCGTGCAGACGGCGACGGGCTTCGAGCTCAACGACGACGTCAAGGACTGAAGCATGGGGGCCGGCCGCCACCTACGGGAGGTGGCGGCCTGGCGAGTTAGCTCGTCTCGTTGGCGCCGAGCTTGCCCTCGAGCGCGCGACAGCGCTTTTGCAGGCGGGCCACCGCCTCGACGAGCGCATGCAGCTCGCGCGCGTCGCCCTTGCGGCTGCCGAATTGCGCGGCCGGGACCTCGCCGAGCCAGCGGTGGAGCTCGGCCAGCGCGAGGGCGAAAGGCTCGAGGGCCTCGCGCACGGGGTCCTCGCAGACCTCGGCCATCGCATTGTGGGTGCTGACCAAGCTGGCTTTGACCGCGTAGGCCCAGTGGGCGTGCGTGCTCGGGCGTGCCGGCCAGGGCTGCGCGAGGGCCTTGGCGAGCACCGCGAGCAGACGGCGCAAGATGGCCAGGTTGCGCGGGCGCTCCATGAGCAGCTCGCAAAAGCACTCGCGCAGCAGCTCCGGCACGCAGGGGCGAGGATCCTCCACCGGCGCATCGGGCTCGCGCGGACACAGGCGGCCCTTGACCCGAATCGGCATCCACACGCCGAGGGCGCTGACGCCGAACTCGCGCAGCTCGATCTGTGGGGCAAAGATGCGACGCTCCCAGCCGGCGGCCTCGAGGCTCAGGGCTTTGCCACGCACCTTCGAGTCGCAGATCTGTACGCCCTTTCCACCCACGCGAAGGTCGACCCAGTAGCTACCGTCGCCGCCGTCGATGGCCCGTAGCGAGGTCTCGCCCGAGGGCCCGTAGCCAAAGCGCACGTGTCCGGCCCAACCCGGCCCGAGTCGCTCGCCTTCGTCGTTCTTGGGCGTGACTTGCAAGCGGATCCGGTCGGCGCCGAGGACGAAGCCGCCGCGCTCGCTGAGATCCGGGTCGACCCGAAAGCGCACCGACAAAGACTGGCGGTCCTCGAGGCGAAAGCGCTGCTGGCCCAAGCCGGCCGCGTCGAGGGCCTCGAGCGCCCGGACTCGATCGTCGCCCACGCGGGTGGCGAAGATCTTCGCGCGCAGGGCATCACGCTGCTTGCGGGCCGCGTCGATGTCACGGGGACTCCAGCGTCCCTCCACCGTGGTGTCGATGCCCCAAACGCCGGGGCGGTCGGCCAAGAAGCTGCCTTCGAGGGTGTGTGCGTCGATCGCTTGCAGCTCGACCAAGATCGGCTCGGGGGGCTCGAGGGCCTCGAAGGCGTCGAGCAAGAAGCTGCCCGCGCGCTCGAGCTTCGTCGGGCGGTCCTCACCCTCGACCGGGGCCGGCCCCGATCCTGGCCCCGAGTCCTGGAGCGCCCCGGCGTCGCCCACGAGCTCGCCGTAGAGCTCACCCACCCAAGGGTCCGGCGGGCGCACCAGGGCCTCGGCGCGCAGCTGCGTCAAGGGCTGATCGAGTTCGCCGACGTAGGCCCGGATGGTGACCAGCTGGCCCGTCGTCGGCCGTGCGCCCGCGTCGACCACCACCTTCAAGGCCGTGTCGCCGTCCGCGAGGATCGAAGCGAGGTAGTCGCGGGGTCCGTCCGCGTTCGACATGATGTGAAAGGACCAAGTGCCGGCCCAGCGATGTTCGTGGCCGGGGATGGCGAGCGGCAGGTCGACGATGACCGTGCGGTACATCGGGCCGTCGAGGCGCGTGATGCCGGGCAGCGCGTTCATCTGGCTTTGGTCGATGCTGCTCAGCTCGCCCGGGGCTTGGATCTGGATCTGCCAGTCCTCGGGATCGGCGGGCGCCTCGGCCATGAAGAGGGTGAAGATCAGGCGACTGTGCCCGTGGGTGACCTCGGCCTCGTAGCTATGGACTTCGCCTGGGGTCAAGCTGGGATCCGGCGGGGCGGAGACGGGGGTGTAGCCAAAGAGGTTCGCCAGGTTGGTGGCGAACCAATTGCCGATCGTCAGCGCGGCCATGCTCGCGTCGGGCATGCTCTTGACGTCGAGCTCTCCGATGCCGCCGGTGGCGTCGGCCGCTCCGCGCAGGACGTCGGCCCAGTCCTCGGTGGTCCCCAAGGCGCCGGCGTAGATGCGGACATTGGGAGCACCGCCGGGGAAGGCCTCGCCGGGATCCGTCCACAGGTCGTCGCCAAAGACCAAGGGGGCCGGCGCCGCGAGCGAGGGGGGTCGGTTCTCGCGGCCGTCCGACAAGACGAGGGCGACGCGCTGCGCGGCCGTTCCGCCCGGATCCGCCGTGTGCAGTTTGTCGCGCGCGAACAACAAGCCCGCGCCGATCGAGGTGTTGCCGCCCGGTGGCATGGCCGTCTCGGCCGCGCTCAAGGTGGCGAGGAAGGTCGTCGGGTCCGCGTCGAAGTCGCCAAAGTCCAGGCTGTTCGTGCCGTCGCCGAGGACGCCGTAGCGCGGCGGACCGGCCACGGCTGCGTCGGGGTAGTTGAGGTCGGCGAGGGGGCCGAGGCCGCTGAACCACAAGACGGCCGCGCGATGGTTGGTGCCGCCGCCGTTGAGGGTGGCCAGTACGTTGGCGAAAAAGTGGGCGCCGCTGATCGCCCCCGGCCAGCGGTTGGCGCTGTTCATCGAGCCGGAGCGGTCGAGCACGATGGCGACGTTCACGTCGTCCAAGGTGGGCTCGACCGGCAAGTTCAGCTGCACGGTGTTTCCGCCCGCGAGCACGCTACCACCCGGTGCGTCGCGCAGGACCACGCGCGCTTCGAGGGTCTGGGGCGAGCCGGCCGCCCAGCCCTCCGGGATGAACTGCCCGCTCCCGCTCGCGCTGGTCTGCAGATCGTTTTCGATCAAGTCCGGCGAGGCGAGGGCCGGGCTCTTGACCGCCGTGGCGAACTCGAGCTCGCTCGGAGAGAGCAAGTAGAACTCGAGCTGTTCGGTGCCGACGGGGAGATCGAGGGCGCTGCCGTCGGCCTTGCGCAAGTAGACGTGGTCGCGCCAGCGCAGCTTCTCGCGTGCGGGGTACAAGTCGAGATCGGTCGGCGCGACATCGGAGGCGGAGACGAAGATCTCCCCCAGCGGCGGCAAGGCGACGCTCGCGGGTAAGCTGAAGTTCGAGACGGGGTGGCTCAGATCCCCGCGCCGCACGGAGATGTCGACGCTCCCGCTGGCGCCGGGGTCGAGCGCCTGGGCGGCCCAGTCCAAGGTGAACTGCGGCGCGTTGGGGTCACCCGTCGCCCCGAGCCCGGCGAGCGCACCGCTCGGCGTGATCGCATCCCACTGCCAGGTTCCAGCGCCCGAAAAGGTGACCAGCTGCGTCCCGGCCAGGACGTCGAAGTCGATCGAGAGCTCGTAGGGCGAGGGATCCGGATCGAGGCGCCGCAGATCCAAGGCGCGTGCGGCCAAGGTGCAAGTCGGGCGATCGGGCAGGGACAAGCTCAGGTCGAAGCTGCCCGTCTCGGTGAAGTCGGGGGCGGTCGCCGACAAGGCCGTCAGCGCCAAGCTCTCGTCGAAGCTCAGGCTCAATCCGGCGGGAAGGCCCCCCGAGAAGTTGGAGGCGAGGGCCGACAGACCCGTGATGGGCGCGTTGAGACCGGGTCCTCCACTGCTTTGCGTCTTGAAGAAACTGTAGCCGGCGATGGTCTCTCCGGGCGCGACGGTGGGCGTGCGCAAGCTCAGTCGTCCGCCCGAGTCGGGCAAGCCGAAGTCGAAGACGCCGGTCGAGACTTGCTCGGGCGTGCCGACCCCCGAGGTGATGGTGACTTCGATGGGCGCGTCGTCGACGTTCCAGTTCGGTGAGCTGCTCACGTCGAGGGTGGCAACTTGGCCCGCGGTCGCCGTCGTGAAGCCCAGGGTCGCGCCGGTCAGCGGACTGCCACCGGGCAAGGCGAGGGCCCAGCTGAACTGGTCTTCGATGAAGCCGGAGATCGGATCGGGGAAGCCGTCGGGCGGTCCGTCGAGGGCGAAGCTCGCTTGGGTCCCACCTTCGACGTGCAAGAAGTCGAGGCTCTCGACGATGCGAAAGGTGATCCAAATGACGACTTCGCCGTAGGGATTGTTGGTGACGCGCAAGGCCACGCGCGTATCGGGGTCGGGGGCGGAGAGCGTGTCGTAGAAGGCCGCGTCGAAGTGAACGTCCGCTTGCTCGGGATCGCCGGGCACTTCGACGATGCTCAAGAAGCTCGCGATGTTCGGCTCTCCGATGTTGTCGTTTTGATTGGCGCGGACGATGGCCCAACTGCCGGACACGACCGGCGCCGCGAAGCTGTTGTTGATCAGTCGGATCGGATTGCTCTGGCCGGCGATGGTGGTGCCGCCACGGCGGATCAGGAAGTAGGTGTAGCGTTGCTTGAGCAGGGGCATGGTCGCGGGGGAGGCCTCGAGGCGCGGGCGAATCATAGGAAAGGCGGCCGCGGGTGCGCCAAAGCCGCCGCGTCTGGGCCCTGCGCGCCCGGGATCGGGGACTTGTCGGTCGGGCGGCGCGGATCGGCCGCCGGGCCGTGGGGGGCCTTCACATGGGCTTCACCCGGCTGTCACCCGGCTTGGGCCGGCCATCGAGCGCGCATAGCATGGCCGCGTGAACCCGAGCGACACCCTCGCGCCCCTGGCCGGAACTCTCGAGGGGGTGCGGGTCTTGGACTTCACCCAAAATCTTCCGGGCCCTTACTGCACGATGTTGCTGGCCGCGCTCGGGGCGGAGGTCGTGAAGGTCGAGCCGCCGCGCGGCGAGCCGGCGCGCGTCATCGGAAAGATCTTCGCGCATGTGAACCAGCGCAAGCTCTCGGTGGTCTTGGATCTCAAGCGCCAAGAGGAGCGCGAGCGCCTGCGAGTTCTCTTGCGAGCGGCCGACGTGATCGTCGAGGGCTTTCGTCCGGGCGTGACCACGCGACTCGGGGCCGACGCCGAGAGCGTGCACGCGATCAACCCGCGCGCCATCTACTGCTCGATCAGTGGCTTTGGTCAGGCCGGACCCTACGCCGAGCGGCCAGCGCACGACCTCAACTTTCAGGCGATCACGGGCGTGTGCCACATGATGCGCGACGCCGAGGGGCGCCCGCGCGGCGCCGCCTTGCCGCTGGCGGATCTCTCGAGCTCGATGACCGCCTTCGGCTCGATCTGCGCGGCCTTGTACGCCCGCGAGCGCGAGGGGGCCGAGGCGCGCGGCCGCGTGCTCGACATCGCGATGACCGACACGATCTTGAGCTGGGCGCACCTTTGGTCCGACGGGCTCACCCCCGCGAAGCCGGGCCTCGGCGCCGGCGCGTCCGCGGCCGCGAGCTGGGTGGGGGAGCTGGGCGAGCGCATGCCCTCGCCTTTGCGTCCGGTCGCGCGCTGGATCGGGGAGCAGCTCGCGCGGCCCGGGGTCGAAGAGAGCGTCGAGAGTCTCGGCGACAAGCTCGCAGCCTCCGAGCACTACGAACGCCTCACGCGGGTGGGCCTGCACGCCTTGCCGCACTACGGGATCTACGAGACCCGCGACGGCCGCTGGCTCAGCGTCGGCATCGTCGACGAGCACAAATTTTGGCGCGCCTTGTGTGAGGCGATGGGGCTCGCCCCGCTGGCTGCCTTGCCCTTGCCCGCGCGCTTTTTGGCCGGGCCCCCCTTGCGCCGCGTCCTGGCCGGCATCTTTCGACGCCACGACCTGGCCCATTGGGAGGCCAAGTTGGATCCGACCCAGATCCCGGTCGCGCCCGTCCTCGACTTGAACGAGGCGATCGCGGATCCCCAGCTACGCGGGCGCTTGGGGCCGCAGGTCGCCGGTGGACCGGCTCCCTTGCGAATGGCCCCCGGGGGGAAAGCCCCCCGCCTCGGCGCGGACCAGGACGCCGTCTTCGCACGCTGGTCCGCGCGCTGATGCAAAGCCGGCAGGCGTCGGAAATTCGGCCCGGAGAGATGGATCCAAGGCCCTCGTGATCCATCGGGCGTCGGCGGCGACAACCGTGATGACCGTCGGACGGCGCACTTTGCCAGTGGCGGTCCCGCGCGACGGCGCTAGGGTGAAGCCGTGAGAATGAAGGCGAGGCCACCTGGGCCCGTCTCAGCGACGCCCGCCCCCCCGCGGCCCCAACCCGAATCGAGTTCCCCGATGTTCTTGCGCTCGCTGCTCTTTTTCTTGCTCTTCCCCGCCACCGATTCGATGGCGCCGGCGGTGCCGGCCATGATGGCGCCGGTCCAGGCCTACGTCTCGCCGATCCCGTTGCGCGCCACGCCACGGGCCGAGCTCGAGACGCAAAGCCATGCGCATCACCAGGTGCTCCGGGTCAAGCGCGACTTCGGCGACGCCTGGCGCGACATCGTGATCGACGCTTGGGTGCCGAAGGCCGGCGAGCCGAGCCTGACCGAGGTGCGCTTGTGGTGGGTGGAGTCCAACGACGGCGACATCCGCAAACCCTTCGGCAAGAAGACCAGAAAGCGCGTGAAGGTCAGCTACGACCGCGTCGATGACGCCCACTGGGTCGTCACCTTCGGGGCCGGCGGACGCAGCTTCGACTTCGACGTCGAGCTCGAGGGCAAGACGCCCACCGTCTACGCCAACATCAAGTCCGGGCGCGAGAAGATCGATCGCTGCCGCGTCGACAATGCCCGGCTGTACGCGAAGAAGATGCTCGACGTCACCGTCGGTCTCGACCGCCTCGAAGTCGACTGCGTCGACGCGTCGGGCAAAAAGCACACCGGCGATCTGCGTCGCGGCTGAACGGACTTCACCGCGAGGCCGAGGCCCTCGAGCTCGGGCTCTCGGGCTCTCGGTCCGCCGGCTAGACCAGGCCGATCGCAGCCAGACCCAGGTAGGTCGCCATGCCTGCGACGTAGCTGACGAAGGCCACCAGCGAGATGCGGCGCAGGTACCACATGAAGTCGATCTTCTCCATGCCCATCAAGGCGACGCCCGCGGCCGAACCGATGATCAAGATCGATCCACCGGTGCCGGCACAAAAGGCGATCAGGTCCCAGAAGCGTCCGTCCACCGGGTAGAGCTCGGTGGGGTACATGCCCATGGTCGCGGCGACCAAGGGCACGTTGTCGACGATGGCCGACAGCACGCCGATCATGCCGGCCAAGCTCGCCGGCGTGTCGGCGATGGCGTCGAGACCCCGGGCGAGGGCCGAGAGCAAGCCGGCAGACTGCAGCGCGCCGATGCCCAGCAAGATGCCCAAGAAGAAAAGCACGCCCGAGACGTCGATCTTCGTGAAGGCGGCCGGCACTTTGACGTGCTGGCGATCCTCGTCGTCGTGGTGGAGCACGTCGGTGACCAGCCAGATGACGCCGAGGCCGAGCAAGATGCCCACGAAGGGCGGCAAGTGGGCGACGGCCTTGAGCACGGGGACGCCGATGAAGGCGCCGAGGCCCAAGCTCAGGACGCGCCGCGCCCCCAGCTCGACGCGCTGCTCGTCGCCGGTCGACTCACCGCCGTAGTGGCCGGCCTTCTCTTTGAGCCCGAGCAAGATCACCGCGACGACCATCGTCACCAAGCTCGGGATGAGCAGGGCCGACATCACGCCCAAGGTGGTGACCTGTCCGCCGATCCACAACATGGTGGTGGTGACGTCACCCATCGGGGTCCAGGCGCCGCCGGCGTTGGCGGCGATGACCACCATCGAACCCAGCAGCATGCGGTTCTCACGGTCGGGCAAGATGCGACGCAGCAGCGAGACCATCACGATGGTGGTGGTCAGGTTGTCGAGCACCGCCGACATGAAAAAGGCGAGCAAGGACAAGACCCACATCACCTTCCACTTGGAGCGCGTGCGGATCTGGTCGGTGACCAGCTTGAAGGAGCCGTGGCTATCGATGACCTCGACCAGGGTCATGGCCCCGATCAAGAAGAAGACGATCTGCGAGACCTCGGCCAGATGCTCGGTGAGCTGGTGGCCGGCGACGTGGGGGTCGGGGGCGAGCCCCACGAAGTACATGAGCCACAATCCGGCCGCGAGCAGCAGGGCCACTGCCCCCTTGTTCACGCGCAAGCTGTGCTCGAAGACGATCGCCCCGTAGCCGAGGACGAACAAGATGATCATGGCGAGATGGGTGCCGGTGAAGCCTTCCATGGTGCGTAGGAGCCCTTCGGTCTCGCGCGCCGCTTAGCTCGGACTTTGTGGGGTGACAAGAGGAAAGGTGCCCTAATGTAGGTGTGAACCCTCCATGTCGGGAAAGATCGGCGGCGACCGCGCGCTTTGGCTCCGGTCGCGCCCCAGCTCAGCTCACCTCTTCGGCGGCGGGGCGCTAGGATGCAGGCGTGCGTACGCCTTGGCTCCTTGGATTTGGACTCGTGTCGGCCCTTGCTCTCCCCGCCTGCGGCGGCGATGGCGACGGGGACGGCGAGGCTTCGAGCTCGACCTTCACCACGACGGAGACCAGCAGCAGTAGCGGTGATGGCGACGGGGATGGCGACGGGGACGGCGATGGCGACGGAGACGGCGACGGGGACGGGGACGGGGACGGCGACTTCGCCGGGACCTTGTACCTGAACTTCGAAGGCGTGGAGCTCGTCGACGGCGGCGAGGACAGCCGCACCAACGCCACGCAGATCGCGGAGATGGTCGGTACCGCCGCGCCCTACGGGGGCACCGACGAGAACTTGTTCGTCGCCCAGGCCGTCAAAGATCGGCTCGCGGCCTACTCCATCG
>JAUIJR010000465.1 GCA_030431075.1 Polyangia bacterium
CGGCGCGGCGTTGACCACGGCGTCGGAGACCAGTGACATCTCGTCGCCGATGCTCGCGCGCGCGAGCTCGTGCGAGAAGGCGTAAAAGGCGATGGCCTCGCCCGAGTCCGCGTCCATGTTGCGGTCCCAGGCCTCGAGGGACTGCACGAGTGCCGCCAAGTCCGGGCGCGCCTCGTAGGCGCTCAGCTCAGCGTCGTTGCCCACCTGCGCCCATGCCTCGAAGAGCGGCGGCAAGATCAGATCGGCTTCGGTCACCCGGTTGTCGAGCTGCAGCGCTTGCATCTGCGCGCGTGTGACGGGCCCGGCCGCGATGGCGGCGCGCAGCTCGTCGTCGGCGCGCTGGGCCCGAAAGCCGGGCAAGAAGAAGGTGCCGAAGTAAAAGGGGTCGTTGCTCAGGTCCCCGTCGTCGGTGAAGCCGTAGGGGTCGTTGTTGGCGCTGAGCAAGAAGCCCTGCTCGGGGTCGCGGCTGCGGGGCAGCAGCGCGTCGTCGAGGTGCGCACCGCTCCAGTAGCCGCTGGGATCGTCGCCGTCGAGCATCAAAAAGGGAATGACCAGGCTCGCCGGGTCGCCACGGTCGGGCACCAAGATGCGGCTGCGGTAGCCGATCGCGCTGGCATCCGCGAAGGTCCAGTTGAAGGTCCCGACCTCCATCTGATCGGCGGCGGCCTCGAAGTCGTCGGCCCCCTGGGCGCGCGCCATCTCGAAAAAGGCGTGCAGCTCGTTGCCGTGATCGAAGCCGGTCCAGTTGAGCAACAAGCGCCGGTCGACGCCGGCGACGAAAGCCTCGTTGATGCCGAGATCCATCAGCAGGGCGTCGCCCAACATGATGCCGTAGCCCGGGACCTCGTCGACCTCGAGGCTCCGCGCCGGGCCCCCCGCGACCTCGATGGTCTCGACGCGGGTGGTGTAGGCGACACTCTCGTCGCCGACTTGCACGGTTTGCGCGGCGGCGTCGGCCGAAACCGACCACAGGTCCATGCAGTCGGCGGTGCCGGTGGTGGCCGCCCAGGCGACGCCGCCCGTGTGCCCGAGCTGAACGCCGGGTGTGCCCGCGAAAGAGAAGCCGGCCGCGTCGAAGCTGCCGCCGGCATCGCGCGAGTTCATGTGCAAGGCGAAGATGATGGCCGGGCTGGTGAGCGGCTGGTGCGGGTCGTTGGCCAGCCGGGGCCGGCCGTTGTCGGTGTGGGCGCCGGCCACGGCCCAGTTGTTCGAGCCCTCGACGGAAAACTCGGCCAAGGTCTCGTGCAGGCGCTTCAGTCCGGCGTTGATCTCGGCGGGGTCGATGCCCTCGGGGGCGGGCGGCAGCGAGGGGCGCCCGCGTCGCGGACGGGCGCCGAGCTCGGCCGCGCCGGGGACGTCGGCCGCGGGCAGGGTGTAGACCGGATAGGCCGGCCGGGCGATCTCGAGTTTGTCGAAGAGCTCGGCGTCGAAGCGCGTGAGTACGGTGGTGAGGATCTCGTTTTCGAGGCTGTTCGAGTTGCCGAACATCAAGAGCTTGGCGATGGCCCCCACGTCGTCGGGGCTCCAGTCCTCGGGGATGAAGTCCACGCCCTCGGGGCCGAGGCCGACCGGGGGTTCGCGCTCCCCGGCGCGCAGCTCGGCGATGTAGGCGTTGACGCCCGCGACCCAGGACTCGATGAGCGCGAAGTCCTCCGGGTGCTCACGCTCGAGCCGCTCCATGTCGCGCGCGCCCAGGTCGCGAAAATTCATCAGCCGACTCAGCTCGTCCTCGTCGACCTTGCCGGCGCCGAGGAGCTCGGCTTGTCGACCGAGGGCGCGCCGACGCACCATCATCATCTGGGCGAGGCGGGCTTCGGCCTGCACGTAGCCGGCGGCCCAAAAGAGACTCGCGTCGTCCGGCGCGTAGATGTGCGGCACGCCGGCCGCGTCCACGAACACTTCGATCTGCGGCGTGTCGTCGACCGGATCGCTACAGGCGATCAGGGAACATGCGGCGACCCCGAGGGAGAGCGGAAGGCGAAGACGGACGGTGAAGCTAGGCACGGCGGTAGCTCTCGTTCATGAACTCGGTGAGGATGCGCGCGCGCAAAGAGGCGGGCAGGCGATCGAGGACGCGGCTGACGTCGGCTCGATCCCCGCCGATCTCGCCCCCGCCGGCCCCGGCCATCTCCAGCATCTGGCGCAGGGTCTGGTCGTCGATGGCCTCGAGGTCGACTTGTCCCAAGGCGCCTTCGATCATGGCCAGCAAGGGGCCGGGCTTGGTCTCGCGCACCTGCTCGATGCAGGTCTCGAAGTCGGCGAGTAGGTCGTCGAGCCAGCGCAGGGACTCGGGGTTCAAGCACAGGTGCACGTTGGCCGGCGAGTTGCCGTAGCTCAGCTGCGCTTGCACGTACCAGCCGCGCTGGTTCATCGCGTCGACCAGGGCGAACAAGTCGATGGAGTCCGAGGCGAAGGCCACGTGGCTCATGTCGGAGCGGCCCAGCGCCTGCAAGTCGGGTTGGGCCTCGACCCAAGTGCGCACGCGGTCGGTGGCGGCGAGCAGGGCCTCGGCGATCTTCATGTAGCCCGCGTCGCCGAAGTGGTGCAGCACGGCCCAGGCCGCGGCGACCGGACCGCCGGATTTGCTGCTTTGCACCGTCGCGTTGGAGATGGTGTAGCCGGTCCAGTTTGCGCAGCTGAAGATCTGGTGCCGGCGCAGGGACTTGTCGCGGTAGAGCACGACCGAGGCGCCCTTGGCCGCGAAGGCGTACTTGTGCAGGTCCATGGACATCGAGCTGACGCCCGGCACCGAAAAGTCGAAGTCGGGGTGCTCACGACCGAGGCGGCGAAAGTAGGGGAGCAAAAAGCCCCCCATGCAGCCGTCGACGTGAAGCCACCAGCCGTGCCGCTCGCAGATGGCTGCGATCTCGGGCACCGGATCCACGACGCAGTGCGCGTAGCTCACGGCCGAGGCCACCACCATCACGCAACGCTCTCCGAGCTCCAGCGCGGCGGCCTCCAAGGCGGCCGGCACCGCACGAAAGCTGTCGGGGTCGACGTCGACCAACACGGTGTCCAAGCCCAGGTAGTGCGCGGCCTTGTGAAAGGCGGCGTGGGCCGTGGTCGGCAAAACGATGGCCCCCCGCTCGACGCCCCGGGTGGCGCGCGCGAAGTCTCGCGCGGCCTTGGTGGCCAAGATGATGCTCTCGGTGCCGCCGCTGGTGAAGTTGCCCACGACCTCGGGCCCGGCGCGCAGGTGCGCGGCGCTGATGCTCACGACCTCGCGCTCCATCGTCAGCAGCGAGGGAAAGGCCGTCGGGTCGAGGCCATTCTCGGTCAGGTACATCATGTAGGCGCGCTTGATGACCTCGCGCGCCTCCTCGCCGGGATCGAAGACGTAGGCCCACGCGCGTCCGCTTCGCCAGTCGATGTCTTCGCGGCGAAAGCTCTCCATCCGCGCGAAGAGTTCGTCGCGCGCGAGGCCGTGGGCAGGGAGGGTCTTGAACTCGCTGGGGGTACTCATGGGTGGTGGGCTCGTGTGGGGTCTCAGGGTTTGCTTCGGGAGGACGCTCGGGCGGGCGGTGCGGGCAAGGCGAGGCCGGTCTCGAGGAACTCGATCCCCGAGCTGGCGAGCTCGACGAGATCGCTCTTGCCCTCGCCGGCGAACCAGTCGTCCAAGGTCGCTCGGATGGCGCCGAAGATGGCGCCCGCGAAGATCGAGATCTGCCGCCGCAGCGCGCGAGGCGGGCGGCGGTAGCGAGCGCTGATCGCCGTTTCGATCGCGGACTCGAAGCGGCGATCCAGCTCGCGTTCGCGGCGGGCGAGCACCGGGGAGGCTTCGACGATGCTCTGGCGCAAGACGAGGGACTCGCGCATCTGCATGTACTCGGCGGCCAAGGCGAGGCAGGCCCGGCGCACGGCGACCAGCGGCGCTTCGCTGGGAGACTCGGGGGTGAGCAAGCGCTCGAAGAGCTCGAGGCGGCGCGGGGCGTCGACGAAGAGCAGCTCGTCTTTGGTGGCGAAGTAGCGAAAGACGCTGCGCCGCGAGACGCCCGCGCGCGCGGCGATGTCCTCGACGTTGACCGCATCGAAGCCCTGCGCCGCGAAGAGCTCGAAGGCCGCTTCGACGATGCGCTCACGGGTAGCGAGCTTCTTGCGCGCGCGCAGACCACGGCCATCCACGGCCCGAG
>JAUIJR010000466.1 GCA_030431075.1 Polyangia bacterium
GCGCCGGCTTCGGTAGCAATGTGGTCCTCGCCCGAAAGCTCAGCTCTGCGCGCCGGCCGGGATCCGCTCCAAAAGTCGGGCTATGGTGCGCGCGTGTTCGAGGCATGGCGACGACGCTGGCGCGCGTGGCGAGGCGAAAACCCGCCGAAGGAGCGCTCCGATCCGGGGCCAGAACGCGCGCCGCAGATCACGGTCGAGACCCTGCGACGCGCCCGCGCGCTGCAGCGTGCCTACTGGACGCCCGACGCCACGGCCGCGGCGCAAGAGGCCGAAGAGCTCGACGCGCTGGGCCTCGAAGCCCTGAGCTGGCGCGAGCTGCTGCGCCTGCATCACCTGTGGACCCTGCGCGCCTTGCCCGAAGGCGGTGTCGCCGCCTTGCTCGAGGGCGCCCCGATGGCGCCCCCCGACGCAAAGGCCCGCGCCTTGCTCGACGCGCTGGCCTCGGCCGCGAGCCCCTACCGGCCGCGGCACGGCTTCATGTGGCTCGGCGAGGGCCCGCCCGAAGGCGAGGACATCCCCTACTCCGATCACCAAGGCCGCCTGGCCAACGCGGCCTTGACCCACCTCGGCGCCCTCGAGGTGGTGACCCTCGACGCGCAGCTCGAGCCCCTCGCCGTCGACTTTCTGCCTTTCGACGAGATCATGACCCTGGCCTGCACCGGGGCCCCGGGCTTTCGCAGCGCCCGCTTGTTGCCGGAGTACGGCGCCCCCGAGCGCTTCGTGCTGATCGCCGGGGTCTACGGCTCGACGTGGACCTTGCCCCAAGCCGAGTCGCAAGCGTCGACCAGCGCGCGCATGCATGCGCCTTGGCCCCACGCGCTCCCGAGCCCGTGGAAAGGCGGCGCCCACCGCATCGGTCTGGGCATGCAGGCCTGGGCGCGCCAGTCCGACTACGTCGAAGAGGGCCTCGCCTTGGTGACCTTGGCCGACGCCTACCAGATCAGCTTGGCCATCGAGCAAGACGACCCGCGCTTCGTCGACAAGTGCCGCGGCCGCGGACTCGACCCCGAGGCGACACGCGCCGACGCCCAAGCCGAGGCGAGCCGTCGCAAGCCCAAGCTGCGCTTGCGCACCCTCGACTAGCGAGGGCCACGCGCGCGCGCGTCCCTGCTCGCCTTGCCCTGCCCTCTCGGTTAGCCTGCGCGCCGCCCGGCCGGACCTTCGCCATGACCACACACGCCAGCGCCGATTGTTTTCTCACCGCCACCCGCGTCGATGCCGGCGCCGCCCTCGAGCTCGACGCCGCGAGCGCGCCGCTGGGCATCGTGGGCGTCCCCTACGACGGCGCCGTCACCTACCGCGGTGGGGCGAGCGAAGGCCCGCGCGAGATCCGACTCGCCAGCGACAGCATCGAGAGCTACGACCCCTGGTTCGACGCCGACTTGGAAGAAGGGCCGCTCTTCGACTTTGGCGACCTCGAGATCCCGAGCGAAGGCGGTGGCGAACAAAAGATGGCGGCCGTCTCGGCCCAGCTCGCGCGCCTGCCTTCGATCGACGCCCTCGGCCTCGTGGCCCTCGGCGGTGACCACCTGGTCGCCTATCCATTTTTGAAGCGCGCGATCGAAGCGCACCCCGACTTGGTGATCTTCCACGTCGATGCGCACACCGACTTGCGCCCCGAGTGGGAAGGTGAGCCCTTCAACCACGCGACCGTCTTGCGCCGCGCGCTGGACTTGATGGGCCCCGAGGCGAGCTTGTGGAGCTGGGGGATCCGCTCGGGCCTCAAAGAGGAATTCGAGCTGGCCAAGGGCGACCCGCGGATCCGCTTGCTTCCCAACGAGCTCGTGGGCGGGGTGGACGCCCTCGAGGAGCTGCGCGCAGCCGGTCGCCCCGTCTACTTCACCATCGACGTCGACGGCATCGATCCCGCCGACATCCCGGGCACGGGCACCCCCGAGCCCGTCGGCCTGCGCTACGGAGATGTCGAGCGCGTTTTGAGAGCTTTCTCGGAAGATGGAGGTCCTCGGCTTCTCGGCGCCGACGTCGTCGAGTTGGCCCCGGCCTTGGACCCGACCGGGCGCTCGAACGTCGCCGTGGCCCGCCTCGTGCGCACTTTGCTGCTGACCTTGCGTCGCAGCCGTCGCGCCTGAGCCCGCGCCCGCGTCCGCATTCCTAGTCACAGGCGCGCTGCTCGCGTGCCGGGGCCGGGACATTCTCATCACCCATTGTTCCGGGGCCCGAAGCGAGCTTCGCTCTTGAGTCCGGGCGCCTCGATCCCCCACAATCGCGGCTCTTCGCGCCGGCCCGCTCGGGCCCGCTGACAACTCCAGACCCGCTGAACGAGACGATGCAACAAGCCCTGCGCAAGATCGCCGACGCCCCTTGGTTCACCAACTTCATCACCGCCATCATCTTGTTGGCCGGCGTGTTGGTGGGCATCGAGACCTACCCGGCCATGGTGGAGAGCCACGGCACGATCCTCCACACCCTCGACGCGATCATCTTGTGGATCTTCGTCGGCGAAATTGTGGTCAAGATGGGCGCCGAAGGCTCCAAGCCCTGGCGCTACTTCCTCGACCCCTGGAACGTCTTCGACTTCATCATCGTCGCGGCCGCCTTCTTGCCCTTCGAGGGCAACGCGGTGACGGTGCTCCGACTGCTTCGTCTCTTGCGCGTGCTCAAGCTGGTCCGCGCCCTGCCGAAGCTTCAGATCCTGGTCGGCGCGCTGCTCAAGTCCATCCCCTCGATGGCCTACGTGTCCTTGCTGCTGCTCTTGCTCTTCTACATCTACGCGGTGGCCGCGGTCTTCTTGTTCGCCGAGAACGACCCGATGCACTTCGAGAACCTGCAGATGTCGATGCTCTCCTTGTTCCGGGTGGTGACCCTCGAGGACTGGACCGACGTCATGTACATCAACATGTACGGCTGCGCGGAGTACGGCTACGACGCCGACAGCATCCGCCAGTGCACGAACTCGCAGCCGGCTCCGCTGCTCGGTGCCTTCTTCTTCGTATCCTTCGTGCTCATCGGCACGATGATCATCTTGAACTTGTTCATCGGTGTCATCATGTCCGGCATGGAAGAGGCCCAAGCCGAGGCGGCCGAGATGGATCGCCAAGAGCACCCCGACGAAGCAGCCACGGTGGCCGACGACGTCGAGGCCTTGCAAGCGCAGCTCGAGAAGATGCAAGACGCACTCAGGGCGCTCGGCCATCGACTCGAACGCAAGCCCTCCGAGAACCAGCCCGACGCCTAGTCGGCCCCCATCGGGGGGCGAGACCCGCCCACAAAAAAGGCCGCGTCCCGAGGGCGCGGCCTTCTTCATTTCGAGATGGTCAGTCTCAGTTCTTCATTCCGACTTTGATGGGCTGGAAGCCCGAGTCGGGATCGTTGCCCTTGGCCTCGACGCGGCCGCGGATCTCCCACTCGTGGGAGACGTACTTGCCGTCGAAGGTGGGCTGCACGTTGTCGGGCATCGTGACGGTGCCTTCGAACACGCGGGTCTCATCTTTGCCGAGCACGAACTCCTCGGCGATCTTGATCTCGTTGTTGAAGGTCGTGAACGAGAGGTTGAGGTCGCTGTCGAGCTCCGCGCTGTCGCGCTTCGAGACGCTCACGCGCTCGACGGCGCGCAAGTCGACGTAGATGCCCTTGCTCTTGACCTCGCCACCGGTGGAGGTCGCGGTGACCTTCACGTTGATGGTGGTGCCGGGAACGGCGGTGGAGGGGGAGTACTCGATTTGGACTTTCGCAGCGCCTCCGGTAACGAAGTTCACTGCGCCTTTCAGCTTGTCTAGAAGACCCACGGTGATGCTTTCCTTTTGGTGACATCGCTCCACTGTGGGGCGATGGAGCGCAGCGATTAGCCCGCGGCGCCAAGCGCGTCAAGCGGCTCACGGGCCGACTTTGGAGCCAATCCGGGCGGGTGATGGAGCCAATGCGGAGGGCCCCCAGCGGCACGCCAGCGGGGCCTTTGGAGCCCTCCGCTTCGCCTCCGCCGCGATGGAAAAGTCACTAGGTGCCAATTGACACCCAGTGCCACTTTAGCCGAAGCTCGGGCCGTGGATGGCCGTGGTCTGCGCGCGCGCAAGAAGCTCGCTACCCGTGAGCGCATCGTCGAAGCGGCCTTCGAGCTCTTCGCGGCGCAGGGCTTCGATGCGGTCAACGTCGAGGACATCGC
>JAUIJR010000032.1 GCA_030431075.1 Polyangia bacterium
GCGCAGTCCGGGCCGGGCCTGGCTCGACGAGCAGCTCGCGCAGCTGGATCCGCGCTGGACCTTGCTCGGCGTGCTCGCGCTGATCTTCCTCGCGTACGCGCCGACCTTGGGCTTTGGCCTCGTCTACGACGACGGCTGGGTGTTGATCACCAACGGCTTTTTGCGCGAGCCGGACCTCGCCTTGCTGCTGAGCCCCGAAGGCAGCGCGCGGCATGTGCCCGACGTCTTTCGTCCGACCAGCGTCCTTTTCGATCTTCTGAGCTACCGCCTCTTGGGCCTGAACGCGGCGGCCCACCACGCGCTGAGCGTGGGCTTGCACCTGGGCGTGTGCGCCTTGGCCTACGCCTTCGTGCGACGGATCGGTGGTCCGCGCGACTTGGCCCTCGCGGGCTGTGCCGCCTACGGGGTCATGGGCCTGCACGCCGAGGTCGTCTCCGTGGTCTCCTACCGCGAAGACATGCTCGCGCTGGGCTTCGCCTTGGCCGCGGCCTGGGCGGCCTCGGACGCGCTGCGCGGCGCGCCCGGTCGGCGCTGGGCCCCTGCCCTCGCGGCCGTGGTGCTCGCCGCCTTGGCCGCCGGCGCCAAGCTCAGCGTGGCCCTCTGGCCGCTGGCGTGGGCGCTGATCGAGTGGATGGATCCCTTTGGCCGGCGCGAGGCAAGGGCGCCGCGCCGCGCCGCGATCTTGGCCCTGGCCGCCTTGCTCGCGCTGGGCGTCGCCCTCGCCTTGGCCCAACGCTACGCCGTCTCGGGCAGCGGGGGGCTGAGCCCCTACGCCGGCGACAACCCGCGCCTGCTCGCCGCGCGCCCGGGCATCGAAGGCGGCGCCATCTTGGCCGCCTCGGCCCAGATCCATCTCGCCTACCTCGCGCAGATGCTCGTGCCCGTCGGCCTGAGCCCCGAGTACGCCGACTTCACCAGCCACTGGCGCGCCCCCGCGAGCTTGTTGGCGTTGGGCGTGTTCGCGGGACTCGTGAGCTTCGTGGTCTACGCCTTCGTCGGGGCGGGCGCCCGGCCGGCCTTGCGCCGTGTGGCCTTGGCCCTGCTCGTCGCCGCCTTGCTCGCCCTGCCGACGGCGAACCTCGTCGCCATGCCGAACATGCGGGCGGACCGCTTCACCTACGCGAGCTCTTTGCCGATCGCCTTCGCCTTGGCGGGCGCGTGCGTGCGGCTGGGCGAGCGGCTCGCGGCGCGCAGCGAGCCCGCGTGGGTCTTGGCCCCCTTGCTCGTGTGGATGGTGGTGCAGGCCTCCTTGGCCTTCGCGGCCAGCTCGGTCTACGCCTCCAACCGAAGCTTGTGGGCCGCGGCCGAAAAGCGAGCGCCCGGCTCGGCGCGCACCCACGCGATGCTGGGCCTGACGCGGCTGCAGACGGCGGGCCGTCGCGCCGGCGAAGATCCGCAGATCCTGGCCACGGTGCGCCGCGATTGCGGTCGCGCGCTCGCCCTCGATCGCCTCGAGGAGCTCGCGCATGTGTGCATGGCGCGAGCGGCCGCCAGCGAAGGCCGCGCCGGCGCCTGGGTCGAGGCGCGCTCGCGCTTTGCGCGCGCGGTCGAACTCGCCCCCGACCACGAAGGCGTGTGGCTCGCGGCCTTGGCCCAAGCCGAGCTCGAGCTGCTCACGCCCGAGACGGCCAGCGCCGAGGCCAAGGCGGCCGCGTCGGCGCGCAGCGAGGCCTGGATCCGGCGCGCAAAAGCCGAGTACCCCTATCTAGCCGAGGTCCAGCTCGTCGACGCGCGCCTCGCCTTGCGACGCGGTGACGCCCAGGCCGCGCGAGAATCGCTGGGGCGTGCAAGATCCCTACGTCCCGAGCGTTGGGAGACCGTGCTGGCCCTCGTGGAACTGCAGCTGGATCTCGGGCATGTTCCCGGGGCCTATGCGATCTGGCGCCAAGAGGCTACAGTCCTCGCCGGCGCGGACCCCATCGCTCGGGATCACATGCTGTCACGCCTGCGTGACGCGCAGCGCCTCGGCCTTCGGCCCGACCCCATCCCGCTCGCCGAAGCCAACCCCGCCCCTTCTTCCGACCTCCCTTAGAAAGTCCAACCCGTCATGAACCGCAAGTTCCTCGCCCTCCTCGTCCTCGTCGGCCTCGGCTTTTCGGTCGGCGGCATGGCCTGTGTCGATTCGCAAAAGCTGCTCGACAAGAGCGACGAGACCGACGGCGCCACCGGCTAGGCGCCCCCACCACGAACTTTTGTCGCCTCGGGCGACCGTCTGCGCGCACCCCCCTCGGGTGCGCGTTTCGTTTGGGCGCTCGACGGGGCGCTCGAATGCGGACGAACTGGGGCCGAACTAACCGCCCATGGCCTCGGCCGCGAACAAGCTCGGGGCGAGACCGGCGACCGCGACGCCGCTCCTTCGCTGCCGCGCCGCCGGGTCGACTGCCTCGAGGGCCGCGTCCTCGCGTACCAGGGCCGTGAAACGGGCGTAGATGGCCTCGGCGAGCTCGGCCGACAAAGCACGGGCGTCGAAGTCCAAGGCGAACACGGCCGTCGGCGGGAGGCGAAAGGCGCGGGTCAGCACCATCAGTGCGCCTGCGTCCAAGCAGGCGGCCAAGCGTTCGAGTACGGGCGCCGACAGCTCCCCGACGTAGTGGCTGACGCCGTGCAGATCCGCGGCGCGCAGGGCCGAGAGCATCGACTCCATCGAGGCGAGTTCATGCACCCCGGGCAGCAGCGGACCGACCCGCCCCACCACCTCGAGGCCGAGGGCCGCCAAGTGCTGCGCTTGCAAGAGCAGCTCGTTGGCCCGGGCGGCCTCGGGACCGAGCAAGGCGCGCTGGCGGTCGGCGTCGAGATCGGCGAGCTCGAGCTCGACCAAGACCGGGCGTCCCCGCAGGGCCAAGACGAACTCGCGGGGCAGGCGGACGCGGGTCCGCACGACGATCCCGCGGCCCTGTCCCTCGAGCCAGTCGATGATCTCCATGAGCCAGCCGCCCTCGAGCTCGGCGTCCGCGCGTCGGCGCACACACAAGGTGACCACCTCGACGCGCTCGACGCGGCGGCCACTCCCTGAATCCTGGCCAGACCCATAGCCAGACTCGTGCTCGGCGAGGGCCGAGGCTAGGCCCAAGGCGCTGGGGTGGGCGCCGGGGCTGGCCGCCCACAGATGGGCCGAAGCTCCCTTAACCGTGAGTCCAGGGGCCAATTCCCGCGTGCCGGCCCCTCGTGCGGCCGCGCTTTTCGCGCCGCTTCGGAGGGCTCGGGAGGCCGAGGGGGCCCCGCGTCGCTGGCTTACGGTGCTCATGTTCAGTACCTGTATTTGTGTATAGTGCGGCTCGGGCTCGCGCGCCAGTCGCCTTGGGGGCGCACGTGATCCCAACTGGACAAGGTGCGGGAGCCACCGCGCCCTCGCGCTGGCCCCCCATTGCTATCTCGCCGAGATCACACGTGTTTTGGAAACGCCCGAGTTCATGCTAGACGGGGCCAAAGTGAGTGACGCGCCCGAAGCTAGTGCGCAGCGGATCCGCTGGCGGGACATCGATCCCGACGCCGTCAAAGTGGTCCGCAAGCTGCTCGACGCCGGTCACGAGGCCTACTTGGTCGGTGGCTGTGTCCGCGACCTCTACTTGGGTCTGCACCCCAAGGATTTCGACGTGGCGACCAGCGCCACGCCCGAGCAGATCCGCCGCGTCTTTCGCAACAGCCGGATCATCGGCCGCCGCTTCAAGCTCGCGCACGTCTTTTTCGGCGCGAAGGTCATCGAGACCGCGACCTTCCGCGCGCCCCCGCGGGACAACGGCGAAGACGACCCGCTGATCACCCACGACAACGAGTACGGCAGCATCGAAGACGACGCCCGCCGGCGCGACTTCACCATCAACGCGCTCTTCTACGACATCGAGGCCCGCGACATCGTCGACTTTTGCGACGGCATGGCCGACCTCGACGCGCGGATCATCCGCACGATCGGCGACCCCGTCGTCCGCTTCCAAGAAGACCCGGTGCGCATGATCCGGGCGCTCAAGTTCGCCTCGCGCTTGGACTTCGAGCTTCACCCGCAAACGCGCGCCGCCCTCGAAGAGGTCGGCACCGACATCGAAAAGTGCAGCCGCGCGCGCCTGCTCGAAGAGCTCTACAAGCTCATGCGCTCGGGCAAGGCGCGGCGTTGCTTCGAGATGATGCTCGCCTACGACCTGCTCGGCTACGTGTGGCCTGGCTACGTCAAAGCCTTCGAGCCGCACGGCGGCTTGGTCTCGCCCGAGCAAGCACACGCGACCCAGACCCCGGCCGCGCACGCCTTGTGGGCCTACCTCGAAGCGCTCGACGAGTACGTCGCCACCACCAAGCACGTGCCGGACAACGGCGTGATGCAGGCGATCTTGTTCGCGCCACTGGTCGGCGACGACCTGGTCGAAGCCAAGCGCGGCCAGCTCGACTCGAAGATCGACGCGCTGATGACCCCGCCTTGCGTCGAGCTCGGCGTGGCGCGCCGCGACCGCGAGCTCGCCCGCCAGATCATGATGGCCTACCGCCGCATGCTCGCCCCGAGCCGCGGCAAGGGCCTCGCCCACCGCCAGTACTTCCACGACGCGCTGCTCTTTTTGGGCCTCTCGGTCCATGCGCGCGACGAGGACGGCGGCGCGCTCGAGCACTGGCAAAAGCTCGCGGCCACGCGCCGCCCCGACCAAGAGCGCGGCTCCAAAGGCGGCGGCGGTGGGTCGAACAACAAGCGCAAGCGCCGTCGTCGCGGCGGCCGTCGTCGTCGCAATGGCCGCTCCAAAGGCGGCGATGGCAAGGCCGCCAACGCCTCGAGCTGAGCGAGCCATCCCCGCGAGCCCCCCGCGAGCCGAGGCCGATGCCGAGCACACCCGAGCGGCTGCGACGCGGCACCGAGGATCACTACGAGGACGCCTTCCTCTACGACTTCGAGTACGCCGACCAGCGAGCGGACATCGACTGGTACGTCGACTACGCGACGAACTTCTTCGCGGCACGGCGCCCCTCGTCGAAGACGCGCGGCGAACTCCTCGAGCTCGGGGCGGGCACGGGAAGGATCAGCATCCCGCTGGCACGCGCCGGGCATCGCGTGCTCGCCCTCGATCGCATGCCCAGCATGCTCGCGCGCCTCGATACCAAGCGCCGCGCGTGCGAACCGCCGCTGCCCGAGGACGCCATCGCCCCCGTCGAAGCCGACATGGGCGCGCTCCCCTTCGAGGACGGCGGACTCGCCTTGGTCATCGCGCCTTTCAACGCCTTGATGCACCTGTACACCTGGCGGGACCTACTGGCCTGCTTTCGCGAGGTGCGACGCGTCTTGCGTCCCGGCGGACACTTCGCCTTCGACGTCCTCATGCCGGACATCGAGTGGCTGACCTGGGATCCCAAAGTTCGTCACGGCGTCACGCCCTTCAAGCACCCGGAGACCGGGCGCTCGATGTGCTACTCGACGAACCACAGCTACGATCCCGAGACGCAGATCTGCCACATCCGGATCTACTACGACCTCGGTTCGCGCCCCCGTCCCCGTAGCGAGCCCCACAAGCTCGTCCATCTCGCGCACCGGCAGATCTGGCCCGAAGAGCTGCGCGCGCTGATCGACGCCGCCGGGCTCGAGCTGCTCAGCCACGACGGCGACTTTCTCGGCTTGCGCCTGAGCGCCGAGGTCGAGTCGCAAGTCCTCGTGTGCCGCCGCCCCGAAGCCGACTGAGGTCACGGCGCCGGGGCGGTCAACGCCCCCGAGGCCCCTGCATTGCGCACGAGGCCACGCTGAGGCCGCGTGACGGGCCCCTGCCTGGACCCTGCGCTACGCTGTCTCGGATGCGTCGCCCCCACCGCGTCCGAGCCCTCCTTTGCGCCCTCGGACTCGCGCCTTTCGGTGCGACGCTGGCCAACGCGGACACCCTGCACACCGAGGCCTCGGCCCGCGACGGCGACTTCGTGGCCGTCGAGGAGCTGGCCTACGAGGTGATCATCGACGCGGCCGATCCGGGGCAAAGCCAGTCGCGACGCGTGGCCTTGCGCGTCACCTTGCACAACGACAGCGACGTCCCCCAAGACGCGCTGCTCGCTTTGGCTTTGCCGCGCACCAGCGTGCTGCGGGGGCTCGCGGTCAAGCGCGGCGCCGGCGACTGGGAAGACGGCCTGGTCACCCGCAACCGCGCGACCACCGGGCGCCGCGACGCGGGCTCGATCTACGCGCGCAGCTTGCCCCCCGCACGTGACGGCGGGCTGCCGGCGGCCGAGGTCGCCGCCTTCGGTCTGGCCGCGGGCAGCACCACCCAAGTCGAGCTGCGCCTCGACGTCTTCCCCCAGCTCGAGGGCAAGCGCTGGAGCATCGACCTTCCGCGCCGCAACATCCGCGCCCCCAACTTGGCCCAAGACCGACGCGTGGTCATGCGCGGCCTCAAAAAAGGCGAATCCTTCTTCGTCGACGGCAGCTCGAGCGGCGAGGCGAAGTACATGAGCACCCGCGCCGGTGACACCGTGGCCGTCTCCTGGCCGGCCCACCTCGGCGGCAAGCGGAGCATCGAGGGCCAGTTCGAGGTCTCTCCCTCCCCGCACCACAGCGACGCGAGCAGCGCGGCCAAATCCGGCCGCTTTCGCTTGGCCTTGCGCCTGGGACCCGAGCGCGCGCCGCGGCCCGACCATGTCGTCTTCGTGGTCGACAGCTCCCGCTCTACTTCCTTGCACATGGCGCGCGCGAGCAGCCGCGTGTTCGCGGGGGTCTTGGACACCCTGGGCAAAGACGCGACCTTCGAGCTGCTGAGCTTCGATCGCGAGGCCAGCGCGCTCATGCCCGGCACGCCGCGCGCCGACGATGTGCAGGCCCGCCAGCGCATGACCCGAAGTCTCGACCAGCTCGCGCGCGGCCAGGGCAGCAACCTCGACGCCGCGCTCACCTTGGCCGGAGAACGCCTGGCCAAGCGAGGCGCCCAACGCCCGCTGATCTTGGTGGTCACCGATGGCTCTTTGCCCATTTCGGCCTCCCCCGCCGACACGGCCCAAGCCCTCGAGCGCGCGCGGGGCAAGAGCAAGGCCCCCGAGCTGCTCTTTTTGGTCGACGATCCGTTGGTCAGCCGCGCCGGCTTGCAGCCCGAATCGCCGGTCGCCCGCGTCGCGGCCGAGCTCGGCGCCCGGATCCGGGTCGACAGCCTCTCGAGCATCGAGCGCGATCAGATCGAGACCCTCCTCGCCTCGCCCCCGGTGCTCACGGAGCTCGAGCTCGACTTGCCGCGGGGCAGCGTGCTCGACGAGGCGGCGCCCGAGGGGCTCGTCGCCGGCCACGTCACCATCCTCGAGGGCAGCTGGAAGGGCCGCGCGCCGACCCAGCTGCGGGTGCGCGGCCGCATGGGCAAGCGCAAGGCCTCGGAGGAGATCAAAGCCGAGAGCATCGCCGCCGCGCCCGAAGCCCTGGTCGCCCCCGGTGCCTTCGCCTCGCCCGAGCTGGCCATCGCCGACGGCTTTGCCCGACCCAGCTGGCACAACCCCTCGCTGGCGCGCGAGACGGATCTCTCGATCGCCCAAGTCGGCTACGACACCGGCCCGCGACGCGGACACATCGATCACGAGATCGTCCGCCGCTACATGCACATGCGCGTCTTCCCGCGCGCGAGCAGCTGCTACAACCGCGAGTTGGCCCGCAACCAGGTCCTCGACGGCCGCGTGCTCTTCGAGGTCGAGCTGGGCAAAGGCGAGGTCATGCGCGCCGGCATCGCCCAACAAAAGTTCAACTACGGCGTGTCCAAGGACTTCGTCGACTGCCTGACCGAAGCCGTGTGGTCCCTCGAGGTTCCGGCCGGTCACATGGACGACGAGGTCTACCTCGTGCGCTACCCGCTGCGCTTCACGCCGCCCACCGGGGGCAAGGCGCCCTCGGCCAGCGACGATCCGGACCCGATGTTCGAGATGCTGATGCAGCGGGCCGACACCTTGTCGGGCAAGAAGGCCGACGCGTCGAAGGACGCGGACGCCCCGGCCACCGGCGAGCCCGCGAACTGAGCGCGCGCCAAGCGAGCGCACACGAAAAAGGGCGACGCTTCGGCGCCGCCCTCTTCTTTGGCGATGACCCGAGGCCTACTGCAGGGCCTTGTACTTGGCCACGAAGTCCGCGTAGTCGCCGGCCGCCTTGGTCTTGGCGACTTGCTTGCGAAGGTTGCGGATCGTGTGCAGCGGGAGGTCCTTGGAGACCTGCTCGACCAGCCACGCGGGCAGGTCGCCGGCCGGGTCGGCGTTGACCTGGTACTCGACCAAGGTCTTGTCCTCGCCCATCGCCACCATGTACCAGTGCCCCTCGAGCACGGGCATGCGGACCACGTCGGCCACGGGGCCCTTGAGCGCGGTCTTGATGGCGCGAAAGCGGATCTTCATCTCCTTGCCGGGCGTGATGATGTCGAGCTTGGCGCGCAAGGTGACGTCGCGGTCCTTCACGGGCCAGGGCGCGTCGGTGCGGTTGTAGACGATGCGGGTCTTGTCATCGACCTGCTTGAGCAAGTTGGAGCCCACGCACTGGTGCATCCACTCTTTGTTGCGATCGGCGTCTTGGATGGTGGCCAGGACGTCGTAGATGTTGCCCTTGACGCGGCCGGTGCCGCGGAAGGTCGGGAACTGCCGGTTCTTCTCCCGACGGTTCGTGACCGTGACGCCCGACTCCTTGGTGATGGTCTCCCACTTGCCGCCCGCCAAGGCGATGCTGGGGATTCCGACGATGGCAATGGCGCCACCGGTGGCACCTACGGTCTTCAAGAAGTTGCGTCGATTCATCTGGGCTCTCACCTGCGCTACGCCTGGGGGATCTGATACCTGGGCCGGGCACGGCCCTTCAAGTCGTCATCCACCCCAAACCTGGAGCGAGCTTGCAGACGTGGCCGGGCACCCGAAGATTCAGCTGCGTTGGACTCCTTTTTTCGGGCTCCCCGACCACGCTGCGAGGCGGTAGAGGCGAGCGGGCCCCCGGAGATCAGAAAATCTCGAATTCGGCCGTTCTGGGGCCAAATTCCGGCCTCCGATCCCCCGCCCACGAGCCTGCGCCAAGGGCGCACAACCCCGACACCGGCGAATTGCTCGCCGCTTTCGGCCCCGGGGCGCGCGATGCCGCCCTGCTTCACTCGCCGCTGGGGTCCGCGAACTCGAAGCGCACCACCGGAAACTCGGTGCCGAACCAGCCGCTCGTGTGCCGCGAGTAGGTCAGGTAGCCGACCCGCCCGTCCTCTTGCTCGAAGTCCGGGTGGTGCATGGCGTCGTAGGGTGGGTCCTCTTCGGGCGCGACGTAGAGGACCGAGGGCTTGGACCAGGGCCCCTCGAGGGCGGGCGCCGCCCGCACGAGGATCTCGTGCTCGAAGGGCTCGGTGTACACGACGATCCACTGGTCCAAGAAGGCGTTGAAGGAGAGCGTGAAGATCGGCGCCCCGTCGAAGAGCACCTGGCTCTTCTTCCAGTTGGCGACCCACCCGTCGCCATCCCAAAAGCGCCAGGCCGCACGATCCGAGATCTCCTCGACAGGCACCCGACCCAAGCGCGCACGGTGGCGATCGCCGTCGCTGGTCGAAAAGGCGTAGAGGTAGCCGTCGATCACCTGCAGGCCGCTCGAAAAGTCGGGCTCATCGGGCGAAAAGACCAAGCTCGGGTGCTCGGCCTCGGCGTCCGCGACGAGCCGTACCGGCGCCTGCTCGAGGCCACGCCACTCGGCGAAACCGGTGCCGAGCCCCTTGAAGTTGAACTCGCCCGGCTCGGCGTAGATCAACCCGAAAGAGACGATGGCGCGCCCGTTGGCCGCGTCCCACACCGGCTCCCCCGGCCACACGGCAAAGCGCGCGCCGCAGGGTTCGACTTCGCAGTCCTCACCGGCGTGGGCCAAGTTGAAGGCGAGCTCTTCGGGGGTGGGCTCGATGAAGTGCCGCGGCGCCCCCGAGGCCTCCATCGGCTCCAAGAACCCCGTGATGCCGTTGCTCGCGTCCTCATCTTCGGTCCACGAGACGGAGTTGTGGTGCCAGGTCTGCTCGCGATCGTCGGGGATCGTCAGCACGGTGTCCCCGTAGGTCCACACCGAGCGGCCAAAGACCCGCGCGCTCGAGCCTCCGTCGCGGCCCTCGATGGCGCTGCTTTGTTCGAGCACCGAGAGCTCTTCGGCGCTGGCGACAACCGGGCCGGCGTCGGCGCAGCCGGCCAGGAGCGGGGCCAGCGCCAGGGCCAGCGACGGCAGCAAAGCGTCATTAGCGCGCGAAGCCGACGGGCGGGCGCGGTAAGTCATGAAAGGGTGCATGTCGCGGGTGATGCGGTCGAAGGCGAGAAGATCACCAAAAGTGTAGCGCCCCCGCCCGAAGCTACTCGGTACTGGCCTCGGCGCTGACTTCGGCCGGGCCGGTGCGAAACAAGGCGGCGTGGCCCCGCAAGACGCGACCGACCATCACCCCGGCGTAGGCGAGCACCCAGGCGGCGGCCATCCCCCCAAAGACGCGCATCATCATGCCGGCGTCGCTGTCCTCGTCGAGACCGCGGGTGAGCACCCAGCTGAGCACGCTGACGAGGCCATAGACAAATCCCACGATGAGCAGCGCGGCCGTGTCGCCCGGCAAACGCCGCCCGAGATGCACCCAGGCCGGCGGATACAGACCATTGATCGCGCCGGCGCCGTGGTGCGCGACCAAGACCCCCACGGGCACGACGGCCAACACACTCCCGGCGATCAAGCTCGAGATCCAAAAGCCCTCGACGTCGCTTTGGTTGACGGCGTGCGCGACAAAAAATCCCGGGGCAAAGGCGATGGCCACGACCCAAAAGGGCCGCAGGTCGCGATCGGCGAGCAGCTGGCGCTCGGGATCCGACTTCCCGATCCGTACGGCCTCGCTCACGAGCCCGGTCTGCGCGCCGAGGTAGGCGAGCCAACCCACCAACCAAAAGATGGAACCGAGGCTGGCGAGCAAGAGCCAGGCCCCGGCCACGATGGCGAGCAGGACCAAGCGAGGGCGCAGGGCGTCGCGGGTGATCGCGCCAAAGTCCCGCAGCACCCGCGGCTGCGGACCGGCGTCGCCGAGCTCCGCGGCGGGGTCGAAGCCACGCCCGGCCCGCTCACGTCGCAGCTTCTCGCGCTGCGCCGCCCGCCGCTGCGCCTCGGCGCCCAAGGCCGCGTCGATCTGCGCGTCGCACAAAGGCGAGCGGCAAAAGTCGCGAAAGACGATCATCGTCTCGCGCATGCGATTGACCACGGCCGGCGGCGTAGCGAAGCCGGCGACGGCCCGACAGCGCCCCTCGATCTCCAACTTCGACAGCGTGGTCACATCGGCGTCGCCGAGCATGTCGCAAAAGCTCACGAGGTCGACGCGCGCGATGTCGAGGCGCTCCTTGTCGTAGTCGCGCCCCCGCAGGTAGTGCAGGTAGGCCTCGATGCGCGCAGCGCTGAGCTCGGCCCCGATGCGCGCAGCGCTGAGCTCGGCCCCGGTGCGACCCACGGCCTCAGTCTAGCCTGAGCGCGCCCTCAGCCCTCGGCCCGGCCCAGGCGCAGCTCCCAGCGCCAGTAGATCCAGGTCGCGACGGCGCTCAGGACTCCGGCGCCCGCGAACATGGCGGGGTAGCCGGCGTGCTTGATGACGAAGCCCAAGGTGGGTCCGCCGAGGACGACGCCGAGGTCGAACAGGGCGGTGAACAAGCTGATGGCGCTGCCGCGTTCGTTGGGCGGGGCGCGGGTGACCACGATGGCCGACAGGATCGGGAAGGCGAAGCCGTGGCCCGCCCCGCACAAGCTCGCGGCCAGGTTCATGTGCCAGTCCTCGGTGGTGAAGGCCAGCACCACCAAGCCCGCGCTCGACAAGAGCAGCGCCGGGTAGAGCACGCGGGTCAGGCCCAAGCGCTCGGGCAGCCCGCCGAAAAAGAGGCGCAAGGCGATGGCCACCGCCGCGTACCAGCTGAAGGCCTCGCCCACCGAGCCGACTTGGTGCTCGCGGCTGAAGGTCTTGGCGAACACGAAGAAGGCGGCCAGGGCGAAGGCGAAGGCCACGCCGATGAACCAGCTGCTGCGCAAGTTGGGCTCGGCCGCCGCGCGCCAAAAGCTGCGGCGGGGTGTCTCGTCGGGCTCCACCGTCTCGGGGATCGGGAGGGTCAAAAGCAGGCCGACGCCGGCCGCGATGGCGATGGCCGTGAACAAGCGCGCGTAGTCGTGGCCGCCGGCCAACAAGATGTCGCCCATCAATGGGCCCAGGGCCAAAGGCAGCAGGCCACTGATCCCGAAGATGGCGATGCCCTGCGTACGACGGCTCGCTGGGATCACGTCGGCCGCGATCGTGAACATCGACGAGAACACCATGCCTAGGGCGACGCCGTGGGCCACCCGCAGCAAGTAGAGCAGCCAGCCGATCTCGTGCACCCACAGGTAGGCCAGGGCCGTCACCAAGTGCAGGGCCCCACCGCCGAGGGCGACCAGACGACGGCCGCGGGTGTCCATCGTGCGGCCGACCCAGGGGCGCACCGCGACCGCGACCACGTAGGTGATGGCGAAGATGGTCCCCACCCCGACCGGGTCGGCCCCGAGATCCTCGAGAAAGGCCGGCAGGTGCAGGTAGCTGTGAAAGCCCAGCGCGTAGCCAAAGTTGGCCAGCGCCGCCAAGACGAAGGTGCGGCCGCCGAGTTCTCGAATCAAGGACATCGAGCTAGCGCAGTCCGCGTTCGCGCAGGCGTCGGCCCAGGCGCAACGCGATGAAGAGGTTGCCCGTGCCCAAGGCGGCCGCGAGCAACAAAGGCGCCGCCGGGTGGATGTACTCGAAGACCGGCCCAGCCACGATCGGACCCATGATGCGCGCGAAGCTGCCGGCGCTCTCGCGGATCCCCATGTTGAAGCCCTGCTCGTCCTTCGAGGAGACCTGCGAGACGATGGCCGCCATCGTCGCGTTGACGATGCCGTTGCCACCCGCGATGCCCAGGCCCGAGACGGCCAGCATGGCGCCCGTGAAGACGGTCATCCCGCCGTCGGCCGTGGTCAGCGGCAAGTCCAGCGCCGCCGACAAAAAGGGCGCGCCGCCGAGGCACAAAAAGCCCACGACGTTGATGGCGATGCCCACCACCATGGTCTTGGACTCGCCGAAGCGCGAGACCAGCCGGCCGATCAGGCCACCTTGGACCACCACCATCACCACGCCGACGTAGGTCAGGAAAAAGCCCGTCTCCTTCTCGAGCCAGCCGTAGATCGCCTTGTTGTAGAGGGCGAAGGTCGACTCCATGGCCGCGAAGCCGGAGAAGAAGACGAAGTAGACCACCAAGATCGGCACCATCGGGGTGCCGGCGATGCGCTTCCAGACCTCGCGCAGGCCGGGGCGACGGTCCATCGCCGCCTCGAGGATCGAGGCGTCTTCGTCGTCTTCGTCTTCGGAGGGAGCTTCGGCGGCCGCCGCGAGCTCATCGGCCGCCTTCGTCTCTTGGTCTTCGCGCGCCCAGCGGGTCTCGGGCAGCCACCACCAGGCCATGATCAGGTTGACCAAGGAGAGCGCGGCCGAGACGAAAAAGGGCAGCGTCGGGTTCGTCGCGCTGGCCAGGGTGCCGCCGATGCCGGGGCCCACCACGAAGCCGAGCCCGAGCGCCGCCCCCATGATGCCCATGTACTTGGCGCGATCTTGGGGCTCGATGATGTCCGAGACGTAGGCGAAGGCGGTCGAGACGTTGGACTTCGAGGCGCCGGCCACGAGTCGGGCCGTGAACACCAGCCACAGCGACATCGAAAATCCGAGCACCACGTTCGCTCCGATCGAGCCGGCGATGCTGATCAGCATAACGGGCCTTCGTCCGTAGCGATCGCTGAGCGAGCCGAGCACCGGCGCCATCACGAACTGGGCCAGCGAGAAGGTCGTCGACAACAAGGTGACGGCCACGGCCGAGGCGCCGAGCTTGTCCGCGTAGAGCGGGAGGATCGGCAAGATGATGCCGAAGCCCGCGAGGTCCAAGAACAAGGTGAAGGCCACCGTCGCCAGCAGGCGGCGCCGCAGCTTCGGATCTTCGAGGGCCCGCCGGCCCATCTCTTGTCGGCGACTTTGGCGTTCGGCCGCGTTCACGTGGGGGGGCTTTCGGGGGTGCCCTGTCCTGGGGGCGGGGCCGGCGCGTCGGGCTGGGCCTGCGCGGCGGCGTTCATGGCGGCGGCGGCCTTCTCGGCCGCGGCTCGACCCGCGTTGAGCTGGCGCACCATGGACTCCACTTCGCGCTCGAAGCGGTCCCGCTCGGCCTTCTCGTCGGCCTCGCGGTTGAACTTGCTGTAGTTGCGCACCCGCTCCAGTACGTCGCCCGCGCTCACGCGTTTCGAGGCGGCTTCGATGATCTGCTCACGCTCTTCGAAGCTGGCCTTGAAGTAGCTGTCCGGGTACTCGAAGTCCTGCACGTGGGAGCGGATGTTGTTGGCGATGGCCTCGCAGTTGCGTCCGGACAAGTCGAACTCCACGCAGGCCGCCCCGACCTCCAACCACTGCGGGTCGTCGGGGGTCACGAACTTGCGAACGTCGCGCAACATGATGTCGCGCAGCATCTTCACGTACTCCTCGGGGGTGGTCGGGCCGGTGACGACGAAGGGGTTTTGGGCGATGCGCGACTTGGTCGCCTCGTCCATCTGCATGTAGTTCGCGTCGCAGATCATGAACCACTTGCCGTCTTTGGGGATCAGCGTGCCGTCGAAGATGCCGAAGACCGCGCCGAGGTTGTTCTTCTCCTCCATGCGCAGGTCGCCGCTGCCACGCGAGGCGAAGGCGGTGTCGATGTCTGGCCAGTAGACGCCGGTCACGCCCTCGAAGCCGTAGACCTCTTCTTTGAAGATCTTGACCAAGGTCGCGGCCGAGGCGTTTTGGTAGCTGCTCGCCCAGTCGGTGCGGCGGATGACCTTGAAGCGGGCCGGGATGTCGCGCTCGTGGCAGTACTCCAAGAAGTAATTGCCGATGGCGTGCGCGGTGATGGTCTTGCCGCAGCCGGGCCGGCCGAGACCAAAGAGCACGGGGTTGAGTTTCTTGGGGCTCTCGCCGCGCTCGAGGTCGTAGGCGGCGACGTCCCGCGCGAGGCGAAGGCCGGCGTCGATGTAGTCGCGGTTGCCCACGATGTGCTCGACGCGAATGGGCTTGAGATCGGTGACGGGGTCGGCCCCGGCGCGCGCCTCGAAGCCCTCGTAGCGGCGCCCGCCGATCATGACTTGGCGCTGCTTGAGCGCGAGACCAAAAGGACGCAGGCGCCCGAGCTTGGTGAGACGCTGGACCGCGCCGCGCAGCTGCATGGCGAAGGCCAGCATCGTGGTGACGGCCCACTTCGCGCGCAGCTCGACTTTGGGGTCGCTGGCCTCGGGCTGCTGCTTGGCGCGCAAGTCGAGGTAGGCGCGAGCCATGACGATGACGCGGGGCAGCAGCTCGTCGACGGGCGCGATCAAGAGATCTTCGAGGCCCTCGGCTTCGAGGTCCGAGTCGATCTTCGGGCTCGGGGCCAAGGTCGCGAGATCGACGATGAGACGGTCGGTCAGCACCGTGAGCGCAAAGGCCCCCAAAAAGAGGCGCTGGTCGTGGGTGGGCTCGGGGATCGCCAGCGAGCCCGAGGCCGCGACGTCCTCCATCAAGGCGGCGTGCATGGCCCCGCCGGCTTGGCGCGTGGCGTCGAGGGCCTCGACCCAGCTCTCGAGGGCCATCAAGGTCTTGGGCGTGTGACCAAAAGGCGCGCGCACGACCCGGTGCACGCACTTGGGCAGCTCGCCTTGCACGAGCAAGCTGCGGGCTCCGGGTCGATCGAAACCGCCGGGAGGCGTCTCCACGACGATGGCGGGTCGAGCGGACTTGGCCATGCGGGCACTTTAGCGAAAAGCGACGCCTCCGCTGGTGCTTTTGGCGCAACTTTCAGTCGGTGGCAGTGCGTCGCCGCCGGGCTTTTTGGGGATCACAGCCCGAATTCGAAATCGCGCCGATCGCCACCCGTAGCCGCGAGCGCGCTCTCGTCTTCGTCCGCGGCCTCGCCCTCGGCCGTCGGAGCCGTCGCCGCCACTTGCTCGTGGGGGCCCGCCTTCGCGCGATTGACGACGATGAAGCGCACCACCACGAAAAAAAAGCCCGCCAAGCCCAGCCACATCGCGAGGAAGACCGCGACGGTGAGGAGGTTGATGGCGTTCACGCGCTCGGGATAGCACGCCTGCACTCGGCAGACGAGCGCAGAGATCGCGCCCGCGCTGGCCGAGCCGGGGCCCGGCGATCGGAATGCCGAGCCGGGGCCCCATTGCGGGCCTGGGCCGCCGCTGCCTAAGCTGTGCGCCATGGCCGACCTGGCGCTGCACGTCGCGCGAGCCCTCCACGCCGCGATGCCCCCCGAAGCCCGCGATGCCCTCACGCCCGAGGCGCTCGCCGCCGACTTGGGCGCGCCGCCCAAGCGCGAGCTGGGCGACTACGCCTTCCCCTGCTTCAAGCTGGCCAAGCCGCTGCGTTCGGCGCCGCCCAAGATCGCCGCCGCCTTGGCCGAGGCCCTCGAGCCCCGGATCGCCAGCGGCGATGCAGCGCCGATCTCCCGCGTGACCCAAGCCGGCCCCTACCTCAACTTGGCCCTCGACCTGGGCCAAGCCGCGGCCCTGGTGTTGCCGCGCTGGGCCGCCGGCCAAGCCCCCGTGGTCGAGGCCAAGCCGACCAAGGTGATGGTCGAGTACTCGCAGCCCAACACCCACAAGGCCTTTCACGTCGGCCACCTGCGCAACGTGTGCCTGGGCGACGCCCTGGTGCGCTTGTACCGGGCGAACGGCTACGAGGTCGTGGCCGCCAACTACCTCGGCGACGTGGGCACCCATATCGCCAAGTGCTTGTGGGCCTGGCTCGACTTGCTCGACGAGAGCGAGCGCAAGGCCATCGCCGACGCGCCGACCTCGGAGCGCGGCGAGCGACTCGGCGAGGTCTACACCCGCGCCACCATGGCCCTCGGTGATCTCGAGGCGGCGGCCAAAGCCGGCGACGCCGCCAAGCAAGCCGAGCTCGACAAAGTCCGCGCGCGCATGACCGACATCCTCAAGCGCATCGAGTCGCGCGAGCCCGAGATGACGGCCCTGTGGCAGACCACCCGAACGTGGTCGCTCGATGCCTTCGACGAGATCTACGACTGGTGCGACGTGCACTTCGACCGCGTCTTTTACGAGTCGGAGGTCGACACGCCCGGGCTCGAGCTCGTGCAGGAGTTTCTCGACAAGGGCGTCTTTCACGAGTCCGAAGGTGCGGTCGGCATCGAGAACCCCGAGGTCAAGCACATGCCCTTTTTCATGCTGCGCAAGCGCGACGGCACGGGCTTGTACTCGACCAAGGATCTCGCCTTGGCGCGCATGAAGTTCGACGAGTACGCGATCGACAAGTCGATCTACGTGGTCGACGTGCGCCAGTCGGACCACTTTCGCCACGTCTTTTTGACCCTGCAAAAGATGGGCTTCGAACAAGCCGCCGCCTGCGAGCACGTCCCCTACGAGATGGTCGTGCTGCCCGAAGGCGCGATGAGCAGCCGCAAGGGCTCGGTCGTGCTCTTTCGGGCGCTGCGCGAGCAGCTGCATGCGGCCTTGCGCGAGGGTTTTTTCAAGAAGTACGAGGGCGAGTGGAGCGAAGAAGAGCTCGCCACGGCCGCGCACCAAGTCGCGCTGGGCGCCATCAAGTACGGCATGCTCGCGCGCGACGTGAACCAGAAGATCGTCTTCGACATGGACGCCTGGCTCGAGTTCACGGGGGCGACCGGCCCTTACTTGCAGTACGTCGCGGCGCGGACCAACTCGATCCAGGGGCGGGCGGCCGAGGCCGGCAAGACCCTATCGGCGAAGAGCCTCGAAGATCCCGACGAAGCCTGCGCCGCGCTGAGCAACGAGCGCGAGCGCGAGCTGATCATGGCCATCGCCGGCCTGCCCGCCGCGATCGAGGCGGCGGCGGCCAGCTCGCGACCGGCGCCGGTCTGCACATACCTTTTCAACCTGGCCAAAGCGTATAACCGCTTCCAAGATGATCGGGATTGTCGAGTGATCGACAGCGAAGGCGCGCTCCTCCAAGGCCGCCTGATGCTGGTCAAAGCGACCCGCGAAGCCCTCGCTTGGGGCCTCGACTTGCTCGGCATCCCGGCCCCCGAACGCATGTGAGCTGGGGGCCCGCGCGCCTCGCGTGAGGGTCCACAATCTTTGCGTGTGTTCCGTCTCGGCCCGAATGCGGGGACCCCGTGGTAGGCCCCGCACATGAGCCAAGACGCCCGCACCCCGGTCATCGTCGCTGCCTTGCGCACGCCGATCGGCCGATACCGTGGTGCCCTCGCGCCCGTTCGTCCCGATGACCTCGCCGCCCACGTGATCCGGGCGGTGGCCGAGCGCAACTCGGCCGCGATGGAGCACCTCGAGGACGTCTACTTCGGCGCCGCGAACCAGTCGGGCGAAGACAACCGCAACGTCGCGCGCATGGCCGGGCTGCTCGCCGGCCTGCCCTTCGAGGTCCCCGGCGTCACCGTCAACCGCCTGTGCGGCTCGGGCCTCGAGGCCATCATCCAGGCGGCCAAGTCGGTGATGGTCGGCGAAGGCGACTGCTACATCGCCGGCGGCGTCGAGTCGATGACCCGCGCGCCCTTCGTCATGCCCAAAGGCGACGCGGCCTTCCCCAACCAAGCGCAGATCTTCAACACCGCGCTCGGCTGGCGCATGGTCAACC
Source organism: Polyangia bacterium (assembly GCA_030431075.1). Lineage (GTDB taxonomy): Bacteria > Myxococcota_A > Polyangia > Nannocystales > Nannocystaceae > JAUIJR01. Next base: position 18,576 of record JAUIJR010000032.1, read on the forward strand.
CGAAGATGGAGGCCCTGTACGGCTCGACGGGACTCGGGGTCACGGCCGAGAACGTGGCCACCCGCTACCAGGTCAGCCGCGAAGACCAGGACGCCTGGGCGCTTCGCAGCCACCAGCGCGCGGCCGAGGCCCAAGACGCCGGCGACTTCGACGACGAGCTCGTCTCGATCGAAGTCCCGCAAGGCCGCAAAAAAGATCCGATCATGGTCGGCGTCGACGAGTCGGTGCGCCGCGACACCTCGGCCGAGAAGCTCGCCAAACTCCGCCCCGTGTTCAAAGAGGGCGGCAGCGTCACCGCGGGCAACAGCTCGCCGCTCAACGACGGCGCCTGCGCCGTGCTGATCACCAGCTTGGAGCGGGCCAAGAGCCTCGAGCTTCACCCCTTGGCGCGCATCGTCAGCTGGGGGCACGCGGGCGTGCACCCCGACTACATGGGCATCGGCCCGGTGCCTTCGTCGAAAAAGGCGCTCTCGCGCGCGGGGCTCAAGGCCGGCGACATCGATCTCGCCGAGCTCAACGAGGCCTTCGCCAGCCAGACCGTGGCCAGCATCCGCGGCCTCGAGCTCGACCCCGAGAAGGTCAACCCCTCGGGTGGCGCCATCGCCTTGGGTCACCCGCTGGGCTGCAGCGGCGCGCGCATCATGACCACCTTGGTGCACGGCCTCTCGCGCAGCCAAGGTCGCTACGGCCTGGCCACGATGTGCATCGGCGTCGGCCAGGGCATCGCCTGCGTGGTCGAGCGGCTGTAGGCGCTCGAGGGCCGCGGGATCGGGGCGGCGCGAAGCGAGCGCAGCTTCGCGCTCGACTTGTGTCGAAGCGCACACACGACCCACACCCACCTACCGGCGCCGCCGCCGGCTGCACCCCAAACTTGACCCGCGGGGCGCGCGAACCCTAGCGTGTCGCATGCTTCGATTTTCGACCTTGCTGGGCGCGGTCGCCCTCTCCTTTTCCTTGGCCGCGTGCGGTGACGACGGCGGCTCCGAGGACTCGAGCTCCACGAGCGCCGACAGCTCCGAGAGCTCCGAAGGCGAGAGCGGCGACACCGGTCCGAGCGCCTGCGAGATGGACTTCGTGACCAAGGACAACCCCTCGGCCGAGGACGCGATGACCGACTTCGGCACCCCCTGCAGCACCGACGCGGACTGCAGCGCGCTCGGGACCGGCGCGACCTGCTACACCGACGTGCTGGGCGTCTTCGAGCTGCCCGGCGGCTACTGCTCCAAGCCCTGCGCCTTGCCGGACACCAACACGACCTTCATCAACGACGCCGAGGACTGCGATCCCAACGGCGGCGTGAGCTGCGTCGGCGCCGCGGGTGTCTTCACCGCCTGCGCCCGTCCGTGCAGCGAGGACTCCAACTGCTCGCGCGAGGGCTACGGCTGCGTGCGCATGCCCGTCATTTCGGGACCCGACGACCAGACCTTCTGCCTCATGAACGAGGCCGAGTGCTGCTTGCTCGACGACGACGCCTGCAGCGCGCCCCCCTGATCATTCCCGAGCCTGATCGCCCGCCCCGCCCGCGCTAGACTGCCCACGTGCACCTGCGCGACGCGGCCATGGGCACCGAACTGCGGCGCCGCGGCTTCGAGCTGCGAGCGCCGCTTTTCGCGAGCGCGGCGCTGCGCGGCGCCCCGGAGCTGGTGATCGAGATCCACCGCGATCACCTGCGTGCGGGGGCGCAGTTCCTCACCACCAACAGCTTCATGCTCGGCGCGCCCGGCAGTGAAGCCGCCGACGCCATCGCCTTGGCCCACGTGAGCGTGGAGCTGGCGCGCCGCGCCATCGAGCTCGAAGCGCCGCACGAGGGCGCGCGGCCGCGGATCGTGGGCGGCCTCGGGCCCCACCTCGAGCTCTCCGAAGCCGCCATCGCCGCCTTGGCCGGCGCCTTGCTCGACGCGGGCGCCGAGCGCTTGTTGTTCGAGACGGTGAGCGAGCCCGCCTTTGCCCGACGCGCGCTGGGGGCGACGCAGGCCCTGGCCACAGCGCGTGGGGTCGAGCGCTGGCTGAGCTGCTTTTGGCCGGCGGGGCGTTGGCGCGAGGGTGGCGATCCGCTCGCCCTCGCGGACGGCTCGACGCCCGCCCCGGATCTGCTCGCCGTGAACTGCGTGGCGCTGTCCGAGCTCGACGCGAGCTTGGCCGCCCTCGATCGCGTCGCCGCGGCCTGGGGCGTCGCGCGCACGGGACTTTGGCCCAACCTCTCCGAAATGCGCGAGGGCGAGTTCGAGGCGGTCGCCCACAGCGACGCGGACTTCGCCGCGGCCCTCCTCGAGGCCGCGCGCGCCTACCCCCGTCTCGCCATGCTTGGGGCCTGCTGCGGCTCGACACCGTCGACCCTTCGTGCGCTCGCACAACGACTCGGCGCGAAGCTCAGCTGAGGCCGCGCCACAACATCACCACGCCACTGACCACGACCATCACCACCACGAACCAGCGCACGAGCTCGGCGCCTCCGCGCAGCTGCCAGCGCGTCCCCAGCCAACCGCCGAGCATGGTGGCCACGGTCAGCACGCCGGCCTCCATCCACGCGACCTTGCCCGCAGCCGCGAAGACCACCAAGGCGATGACGCTGTACAGCGCGACCAAGGCCGCCTTGGCCGCGTTCGCCCGCACGGGATCCAAGCCCAGCTGACCGACCAACAAGGCGAGCAGCGGAAAGCCGACGCCCGCTTGCATGAAGCCGCCGTAGATCCCGATCAGCGTGGCGAAGACCCAGCTCATCGCGCCCACCGGCCGCGGCCCGCCTTCGGGCTCACGAAAGCTCGAGGGCTTGATCACCAAGATCACCGCCCACACCACGAAGATGCCGCCAAAGACCGGCTGCAAAAGCGCATCGTCCATGCGCGCGGCGAGGGCCGAACCGCCAAAAGCCCCCACGCAGATGGGCAGGGCCAAGGCCCACACCTGCCGTGGCACCCGCACGCCCCGCCGCCAAAAGGTGGCGAGGATGGTCGCGTTTTGCGGGAGGATGCTGACGCGCACGCTGCCGTTGGCGACACCGGCCGGCAATCCCAGGGCCGTGAGCACGGGCAGGGTCAAAAAGGATCCGCCGCCGGCGATCGCGTTGACGACCCCGGAGATGAATCCGGCGAGCACCAACAAGACGAAGCCCCACACGCGCGCGTCCCCGGCGAGATCGAAGCCGCTGCCGAGCAGAGCCGTCACGCCCGCAAGCTACCCACGCTGCGATCGCGGGCCAAGGTGATCGAAGCGCGCGCCCTGGGCGTTGCTATCCTGCCCGCCATGCGCTGGATCGTCGGCGACCTCCAAGGCTGTGCCCGTGCCCTCGAGGCCCTGCTCGCCGAGATCCGCTTCGACCCGGCGCGCGACGAGCTGTGGTGCGCCGGCGATCTCATCAACCGCGGACCCGCGAGCCTCGAGACGCTGCGCTTGTGGCGCTCGATCGGCGGGCGCGGCGTGCTCGGCAACCACGAGGTCTACGCGCTGAGCGCCCACACCGGGAACTGGCCACGCAAAGAGGACACTCTCGACGCGCTCTTCGCGGCGCCCGATGCACAGGACTTGCTCGACGCGGTACGCGAGCTGCCTTTGCTCGCCAAGCTCGAGGATCGCGGCGGTCCGATCGGCGAGGTCTGGGTCGTGCACGCCGGGATCCATCCGCAGTGGACGGAGCTCGAGGCGACGGCAAAGCAGATCAACGCCGGGCCGCACGACCAAGCTTGGCTCGAGCAAAAGACGACCAAGTTCGCCACCCGCGTGCGCTGCTGCGATCCCCGCGGGAAGATGTCGAAGCACTGGGCCGAGCCCGAAAACTGCCCCGAGGGCTTTGCGCCCTGGGACCAGCTGCGGCCCCCGGGGCCCTGGATCGCGCACGGGCACTGGGCCTGGCGCGGCCACTACCGCAACGACGCAGCCAAGGTCATGGGCCTCGACTCGGGCTGCGTGTACGATGGGCTCCTCACGGCTTGGTGCGTCGAAGAGGACCGCGTGGTGCAGGTGCAGCTTTGAAGGTGTGCGCGCTCGCCATACCTGAACGCCCCTGGCCCCCGAATTCCGCGCAAGCGCGCACTTTGCCCACCTTGTAATGGCCTGGCCTCGGATCGCACCCTAGGGCGAGGCAGAGGTAGGTCGTGAGTCAGCCAGTTCGCACTTTGCGCGTCGTCCCCGACGTCGACCCGGCGAAAGCCGAGGCCGAGGAGCGCGCGCGTGAGGAGCAGCGAGCCCGCGATCGGGCCCTGGTCGAGCGCGCCCGCAAAGGCGACCAGCGCGCGTGGGGCCGCCTTTACCAAGAGCATTTCGACCGCGTCTTTCGCTACGCCGTCTACTTGGTGGGCGACGAAGACCTCGCCGAGGACCTCACCCAAGAGACCTTCGCCCGCGCGCTCGTGAGCCTCTCGAAGTACCGCGGCGACGCGGCGGTCCGCACCTGGATCAACTGCATCACCGTCAACGTGGCCCGCGAGCAC